>JAFGDC010000279.1 GCA_016932295.1 candidate division CSSED10-310 bacterium | reverse complement strand
GGATCGGATGGTCGTGACGGCCCGCAGGAAAACAGGATGAAAAGACTCAGGATCGCGGGAACAAGGAAGGAAGACAGGTACCATCTCCGGAGTTCCGGATCGATGGGACTGCTCGTCGCATGGGTGGTAACACGAGTCGGTTTGTCACTGTGGCGCTTTTTGTCATGCGCGAATCGAGGTTCGATCATTGCCCCATTGTGCCACCCGCTGACCCTGCCGGCAAGTTGAAGGCCGGTTATTGCACCGAAGGGAATAGCACACTGGTATCCGGGCAGTATCGGGTTCTGCGTGACCCCGGATCCACGCCCGGATCTGGCGGGGCTTTGGAGGAAACCCGAGGGAACCATTTTCGGGGGCACAGTCAGATCCAACCGTCGGTTCGTGTGACGATGTCAGCGAACTGATGGGGTTCTTCATCGATTCTGGCAACGAGCAGGCACAATGCAACGATTCCTGAACCTGTATCTTCGACACCAAGGCGCAAGAACATCATGCTTTTTTCTCCCAAATCATGAAAACCCGGTGCGGCGTTTGGGGTGAAACCATCCCCGGCGGTGGCCGGGTGAATGGATTGACAGGAGAAGAAGCGGCGAGTAATGACGAGAGGAGATGTACGACAACGGGTAGGATGGGTATTCCAGCGATGACTGACGACGGGATTGCATTCCCGGCCGGGACCGTCGTGGCAATGGAAGGTGGGAAATGAAGAATGGTTTGGTTGCTTTGTCACTCCTCACGTGGTGTTTGTCGAACGTCTTGTGTGCACCCGCCATGGCGGTGGTCATGGAGGCTGATCAGTCAGGGGCCGTATCCGTTTGTTGGGTGATCGGAGAATCACCCGGCCTGACTGACGTGCGGTTGGAAGGAGCGGTGCTGCATGCTTCGGGAAAAAGTGCGGCGGATTATACGGTGTTGACCAGGATGCCTGCCGGTTCATCGGGTCTCACCCTGGCGGGAAACGACCTGCCGGATGCCGACCTGGTCATGCTGCGCCTCGTGGATGCGCAGACCGGGGCCGTGCTGGCCAGAGGTGCGCGGCTCCGATTCGAACACCCGCGGACGTTGCTGCCGCTGCCGGTGGTGCCGGCGGCGCGCACCATCGGTGAGCTGCTGGCGGTTCTCAACCTGGAAGGACAGGAAGTGTTCGCCTATGGTCAGCCTGCGCCGCTGTCGCTGGACAGCCATATTCCGGTGGGTGGAATCCTGCGCCTGGCAGAGCCCGTGGCTGGTCCGCTGTACCTTGCCGGTATACTCTGTGAGGAACCCTTGTACTTCACTGGCGGGCGCGCCGGCGCCATGGTCTGGCCGTTGGATGCGGCGGAGGTGCCGGTAGGTGAGCTGTTCGAAGAGGATTCAATGCCGTCGGGTGCCGTGCTGTATGACGACGGCAATGCCGCCCCAATGACCTCGATAACCAGCCTTATCCCGGGAAGGGCATACCTCTTTCGACCGGCGGCCGGAATGGAGATCGACCCGTGGCGGGGAACCTGCCGGTATTTCGGGTCGGGAGCACCAGTGCCGGCGCGGAATGAAAGAATGCCGGAACCGCGCGGCGGTGATCGCGACAATGATGTCAGGGTGATGTACCGCGAGGAATACCGCACCGCCCATTACAAGTGCTGGGAGAATGGCTGGTCCGGTCCATGGGATGGCTTGACGGATTCCTACCCCGGGTGTGAGCAGGTTGTCAATGCGGCGGTGGTGAGGAGAGGTGCGATGGTGTACGTCAGTGACACGGGCATTTCAGCAGCGACCGGGGTGGCGGTGTATAGTCCGGCGCTTCCGGATATGCCCCGCGTACAGGTCGACTTCACCGTGGGTTGGGATGCGGAGACAACCTGCGCCACCATCCAGATTCCCGCCGCGGCGCCGGCTGGTGACTACCGGGTGAGGATCGGCGACCAACCGGAGAATTTTTGTACTCTATATGTAATTTTCAATACGTACCTGTTCACCGAATCATCGGGCGGCCCGTTCGATTCGAACGAAATGCGCTCATGGGGTTACGAGGACACGGTCTACACGGGGGAAAACCGGGACGGTTACGGGGTATCGTACGATTACGGAAATTTTCAATACTGGGGACCATGGGGATCTTCATCGCCGGGAGTGGACCTGAGCGGATACCGGGGTGCCACCGATGATGAAGCAGGACGGAACGGCGGGGTGTACGGGCAGCGCTTCATGGAAATATTCGGCTCCATCCATGGCGCCGGTGCGATAACTCCGATGGAGGCCGCCGTAAATTGCTACCAGGTGACCGGACAACGCATCACATGGACCTATGACCCTTATTGGGGATACGACGCCGGCAGTTGGAACCACCATGACAAGATTCTGGCTGGACAGACTGTCTACTCGATGAATGGGTATGCGTACTCGGCGGCGGAACTGGATGCCAAGACTGCGGAGGTGGCGGCGCAAGGACGGGGATTCAACGGCCGGCTGCCGTCCGGCATGGTGTATGACTGCGGGCAGTGTATGTGTTTCGGCGCTTTTCAGACCGCCGCGCTGCGCAGCATCGGAATCCCTTCGCGTTGCCATTATGCCATGAGCGGCGCTGGCTGGCTGGCCAGTTTCCACGTCTGGGCCGATGCCGCCTTCCTGGATGAACCGGCTTCGCCCATCTCATGGGGAGGGGAATGGTTCAAGATGGATTCCTGTGATGTTTACGCAGGAGCCGGTTATGCCCACTTCGAGGGGCAGGTGGCACCCCTGGTGATGGATGGATTCGCCGACTATATGTTCAACACCCATGACAACCGCGCCGGTCCCAACTATCGCGGGCGATGGGATTGGAACGACAGTAGTTATGGGAGCGGCGGCGCCTGTCATGCGGATACCATGCTGGTCGAGGCGCCGGAAACTGATCCGCAGGGCAGCTACCTGTGGTTCAACGTCTCCGGGTCGACCTGCCCGTTCCGAATCTATGACTCTTTCGCTGACGCCAGCGGCACGGGTGTGCCGCCCCTGACATACGTGGTGCCCGGTGACCACGGGTATGCCTTGAACGACTTGCAGCATGATCAATCTGGTGTTGGGTTCAATGCCGCGTTTGGTCCGGACGAGAACTTGCCCGGCCTGCAACCTGGTGAACGAGTTTCCGGATGGGTGGGCGGGTACGGCGCTTGCCTCTACCGAATCGAACCGAGTGAACATGGCTCGCTGCAATTGGTGGTGGAAACCGGCGATGACCAGGTGAGACTCTATGGTCGCTGGTGGCAGGCGATTTCATCGACTGGCTCCAGGTTCGCGGGGATGCAGTACGACCTGGGACCGGTGACGGAAGTGCTCATCCATCCGCTCAATCCGCAACTGTTCGTGCTGGTGCAGGGTGAAACGCCGGACGGACAGCACTTCGATTCCCAGGAAATAGTGCCTTTTGTGCTCCATTTACGATATGTGACAAGCCCCACGCCATCCATCACTCCCACCAGGGAGCCGACCCTGGTCCCCACGGCTTCCCCCACGCCCAGTGTTTCGCCGACCCGCACGCCTGCGCCTGGCAGCCCTACCGCCACTCCGGCGCCGGGCTTGACCGTGCAGCTCGCGCTGAATCGGGACCATTTTGCAGCGGGCGATCCATTTCGATTGAATGTCCTGGTGAACCTGGTCGGGCCCGGCCGGGAAGCCGATCAGTATCTCATTCTGGACGTGTACGGGGTGTACTGGTTCTGGCCTGAATGGACCCAGGATGTGGCCGGGCGGCGGGTGTACTTCAGTATGCCGCTGACGAGTATGCCGATACTGTCGTTCGAGTGGCCCGAGGGAACCGGGGTAGCGGAGGGGATAGCCTTCTGGGCGGCACTCCTGGAGCCAGCCGGCACGGATTGCATATCACTGGATCACCTGGTTTTCAGCTACGGGCATTGAGGAGTGTCGCGGGTGGTTTTTACCACCGGGTCACCAGCCAGTAATCGCCCACTTCCATATCGTCGTCCTGCTGGCTGACTTCATCCGGGATCCACTTGATTCCCAGGGGTTGTGGTATGTTGAAGGCAAACCTTGCCCAGTGTCCTTCCTCGGAGGCCGCCTCCATATGGCCGCCATGGAGTTGGATAATGCGCCAGGCATTGTACAGGCCAACGCCGGTACCCTTGCGCTTGCGCAGCTCCTTGGTCTGGAGGCGGGAAAACTTCTTGAAGAGCGCGGAGCGCTGGTTTTCGGGGAATCCCGGACCCTCGTTATAAATCGAGACCATCAGGCCGTTGATGTTCTTTTCCATGACCAGTTCGATGGCACCGCCCTTGCGGCCGTACTTGACGGCATTACTGAGCAGGTTGACCATAACGATTTTGAGAAGATTGGCATCCACTTCGGCGGCCACGGGTTTTTCCGGAAGTCGCGTGTGGAAACGCATCTCTTCCTTTTCGATACGGGGTTTGATGATTTCAACCGCCGGTTCGAGGACGGTTTCGTAAATGTCCGTAACCACCTGAAAGTTGGGCTGGAGATCACCGTCTTCGATGCGGGCGAGGTCGATATATTCCCTTACGATACCCAGCAGATACTCGCCCTTCGAGATGATACGGTTTATCCGGGTGCGCTGCTTTTCGTTCAGCGTGCCGAAATAGCCGGTCTTAAGGATCTCGGCGTCAGTCACCAGCGAAGCGACCGGGCTTTTCAGTTCATGACTGACGAATCCCAGCAGTTCCATGTAGGCGTCGTTAGCCGCCTGTAACTGTTCGATTCGATAGGTTTGCACCACGGCCTGGCAGAGGCGTTCGGCGATGGCCTGGTGGAGAACCGCGTGGCGCTCGGCAAAGGCATTGGGGCGGAGCGAGCTGCGGAAGAGCAGACCGACGTTGTGGCCGTCGATGGAAAGGGGACAGGTGAGGCTGGAGCGGATACCCTCCTGCAGGATGAGATGGGTGGAATGACTGTCGGGATGGTGGGCGAGATACTGGTCCAGGTCATTGATAATGCGCAACTGGTCTCGTTCCAGTACCTGTTTGAGTGAACTGTTGTTGAGATCCTGGGCATAGCCCTTGTCCAGCAGGAGCGGTTCGTAGTGGGCGACGGCGTGGTAGGCCCGGGCGCGGTTGCCGTCTTCCTCGACCAGGGCGAGTCCGAGGCGGTCGCAGGCGCAGATGGGTTTGACTTGATCGAAGAGGAAGTTGATGATGCTGCCCAGTGAATTGGAGCCGGCTATTTTACGGTTGACTTTATCAAGGATGCTCATTTCTAGGGGTGTGGCAACCTTTTCCGGCCGCTCGATTCTGGGGACATCCAGGAACCGCACGTATGGTTCTGAAGCAGCGTTCATGACAGCCTCTTCTTGTTACTTGTGCCGGACTGAAAATACCTTCATCATACGTTTCGCTCGCCTTCAATTGTTCATGCTACTCTTTCTTGGGGTCATATGCAATGATCAAGTGAATTTTCTTGTATTGCAGAACTGCGATGCCAAGAAGTCCGCCGGTTTCATGAGTCTGGAATGTTTCTTCATACAGTGGGGGGAGTTGCACAACCAGTTGGAGATCGATCGAGTGGAATACGAGCATGACACCGGACGGAAATCGAGATATGACCATATAAAGAGTTTAATAATTTAAATACCTGAAAAGGTGATAGATGGCCAAGCGCGAGACACGGAATGATTAATTCAGGAAATAAAACAATACAATACCAATAAAGCGAGTACTCTCTTTTTTTTCTGGTCAGGGATGAATCAACTCCCCGATCACGGATCGCGTGAGTAAAATATGGAAAACCGGAACGATAATACTAGTTAAGAAAGGAATGACAATAATACAATAAGATAACACGATATCGAAAGGCATTTGGTGCGCTGAAAATTGCCTTTACGAAGCACCTGGAAACAAATGACGCAGAGGTACTTGACATTACGGAATTTATATGTTGAATAGTGAAACAGCACAACGTGTGAGCACAAATCGACAGATGCGTCAGGTATTGTTGGTCCAAACGTTCGGTTAGAACCCTACACGAGGGGAAGGACTATGGTGAATCGTACAGGTTCAATGGATGGAGATACCCGTATCGGTGTCTTCATCTGTCACTGCGGCGGTAATATTTCCGACGTAGTGGATGTGGCGAGAGTGGCGGAAACCGTGGGTGATCTGCCCGACGTGGTTTTTTCCACCACGCATCAGTTCATGTGCTCCGATCCGGGGCAAGCCCTGGTTGAGGAGAAGATCCACGAATTCCAGTTGAACAGGATAATCGTCGCCGCCTGTTCACCCACCCTCCACCTACTCACTTTCCGGCGCGCTCTGGAACGGGCTGGCCTCAACCAGTTCCTCCTGGAGCACGTCAATATCCGCGAGCATGTCTCCTGGGTGGTTGAGGATCGGGAGCAGGCCACGCTCAAGGCGATCCGCTTGGTGAGCGCGGCGGTGGGGAGGATCAGGCACCTGGTTCCACTCAACAAGCGGCGCATTCCCATTCACCCGACCGCACTGGTCATCGGCGGTGGCGTGGCGGGGTTGGTGGCGGCTCGTGATCTGCTCAAGCGCGGCATGAGGGTGACGTTGCTCGAACAGAGTCCATTCCTCGGGGGGCGGGCAGCGCAGTT
>JAFGDC010000278.1 GCA_016932295.1 candidate division CSSED10-310 bacterium | reverse complement strand
CCTGCGCTGGCTGGGCCTCGAGTGGGATGAGGGACCGGATGCCGGTGGTCCATATGGTCCCTACTTTCAATCGGAACGTACGGATCTGTACCGGACCCATGCCGAGCAACTGCTTGCCGCCGGTTATGCGTACCGGTGCTTCTGCAGTCCGGAGCGCCTGGCGCAGATGCGCAAGGCACAGCAACACCGAGGTTTGCCACCGGGCTATGACGGACATTGCCGGAATCTCACCGGTGACCAGATCCAGCGGTACCTCGATGAGGCGACGCCCTGGGTGCTACGGCTCAAAATTCCTCACCAGGGTGAAACCGTGTTTCAGGATCTCATCCGCGGCGCCATCACGGTGGACAACCGGACCATGGACGACATCGTGTTGCTCAAGTCAGACGGTTTCCCCACATATCACCTGGCCAACGTCGTGGATGATCATCACATGAGGATCAGTCATGTCACCAGGTCCTCCGAGTGGATTCCCAGTACACCGAAACACATCATCATGTACGATGCCTTCGGTTGGACCCCGCCGGTGTTCGCACACTTGCCGGTCATCCTCGATCCCTCGGGCCAGGGCAAAATGAGCAAACGCAAGAAGAGCAACGATCCTCGTTACCTGGTTCATGTCAGGGAGTTCCGCGAGGCGGGGTACCTGCCCCAGGCAATGCGTAATTACTTAGCGTTGCTGGGTTGGTCAACTACCGATGCCCAGAACCTCTTCACCACCGCGGAACTTGTCGCGAACTTTGACCTGAGCCGCGTCAATCCTTCCGGCGCCGCCTTTTCCTACGACAAGCTCGATTGGATGAACGGCGTGTATATCCGCGGCCTGAGTGCCGCGGAATTCGCGAAGGCGCTGGGCGGCTTCTATCACTCCCAGGGCATCGAGACCGATCCAACCCTGGTGGAAACCCTGGCCCCGCTCGTCCAGGAGCGTATAAAAACCCTCAGGGATGCGGTCGAACTCACCCGATCCTTCTTCGAAGACGTTCCCGAGTACGAGGCGGAGCTGCTGATTCCCAAGAAGCAAAACCGGGAACTGACCCGGCGGATTCTGTCGGAAGTGGTCGCGGCATTCCAGTCGGTGGATGAATTCGATCACACTGTGGCCGAAACCATTCTCCGGGAGACCGGCGACAAACTGGGCGTGAATGTCCGGCCCGTGGCCCACGTGGTCCGCGTAGCGGTCGGGGGCGGCACTGTCGGGCCTCCTCTGTTCGAATCCTTGCCCATTATCGGCATCGAGGAAGTCAGACGGCGCCTGGCGAAGGCATCATTGAAGCTGGAGAACGCCGCCGGGAATTGACAGCGGACCAGTCCGCTACTCTTCGTTCAGTCTCTCGTGAATGGTCTTGAAGGACTTGACATACCACGTTCCCGTGCCGGCCGGCAAGGTGCGAAGCGGCACTTCCTCATCCTCGATCAGACCGATCAACGCCTTGGCGATTGGGGTTTTGTATGAGACGACCCGACCACCTGACTCGGCCTCCTCGGCCGTACTGATGACATAGGTCACTTCCAGGCCGTCATCCTCTTTCTCCAGCGTCACTTCGCTGCCGAATCCCACCGCATCGTCCGGAATGTTGTCCAGTTTGATCATGGACAGTTCCCGGATTCGACCGCGCAACTGATTACCCCGCGCCTCCATGAGACGCTGGCGTTCCTTGGCGGACTCGTAATCACCGGAGTCAGAAATGTCACCGAGGGCGACCGCTTCCTGCAACGCTTTTGGGATCGCGACAGTAAGCTCGTACTCGACCTGTTTCAGTTCTTTTCGCAATTTATCAAGAATAGGCAGGTCCATGGATGCTCCTCCAAACCAGACAGAGTAATCCCGGCTTCCCGATGAGGAGTCGTGCGGGAGGCGAGACTCGAAACCGGCTGCATTGCGGCAGCCGGTTCTCACCCGGAGTCCGGGATTAGGTTCTTCATACCACAGGTAAATTGAATCCGCAATCTTCCCTCTTCTCTGGCTGGAGAGACTCGCCACGGCCTTTTCAAGGCCATTGAATCCAAGTCGCTTCAGACCATGACGGCGGGTATTCCGAACGGTCCGCCGACCCGAGCGCCGCCGTCCGTTCGAATCCCGGGCGAATGAAGATGGCGTGCCTGTCATGTCGAGATTGGAAAGGCGGGTGCTACATGTTGGCCATGACAACGACCAACACCGCCCCCGCCGCCAGGAGCCCGAAACCGCAGCAGATCATCATGGGCAGCAGCACCACCAGGACAGCCTTGCCGTTGGAGAGTCCGTGGGCTTCGCGGAAGCCGATCACCATCCCGGCGATGCTCCACACCGTCTGGATCAGTCCACCGCAGAAGGGAACCAGCAGCCAGACGGCGGTGGCACCCTGCACGTAGGCTATGACCTTGAAGGTGGTCTCGAACTGCCTGGGGGATGCGAAGAGCAAGAGGAGCAGGTGGTAGATGGCGGATGAAATGAATATACCCATGATCGCCAGGATCGGCATCGCCACCATGGTGACCAGCGCGATCAGCGCATAGATCTGAACATCCAACGCCCCGGTATATTCCGCCATGCCGCCGGTGGCGAAGTTCATCAACATCTGCCAGATCATGCTGGCGATGATACCGAGCGTGAGTGGTGCCACCGCGAACAGCAACGATCCGCCCAGCCCGCTGGCCTGCGACAGCCGGCTGAATACCGCGGTTGGATGGAACAGCACATCCCGGATGGTCTGAAAAAATGCGCTGCTGTACCCGATTGCCGCCCGTCGCTCCCAGGCTGGCTCCCATTCGTATGAGTCCCCCCCCGTATCGAACGGTGGCGCTGATGCCGGCTTAAGGGACTCGATTATTCGGTGGTCATCGGTCAGGTTGCAGCCACAATACGGACAGAAAAATGCTTCCGAAGACTCGATTTGTTTTCCACAAGATGGACAAATCACGAATCCCCCCCTTGAGATGGCCGAGCACCGCAGGCGTCTGTTGAATGATCGATAATCCGAAGAATACAGGTTTGCCGGGTGCTTCACAAGACACTGCCGGCTGCCGTTTTGATCCGGCGCGGTCCGCTGCACCCGCAGGCGCACTGGAAGAACCGGCACCGGATCCAGGACTGCATTCAACGGTCTCGGGTTTGAAAAAAATCCATCGATTGTGTGCATTTTTGTTTTCCTTTTGGTATACTATGAAAGCTGCGTACCAGTTGAGGGGAGTTCTGGATGGTGTTTCGTTTTAAACTCATGCACTTGGCCCCTTGCCTCATCCTTGCGACGTTGCTCATGGGGATGTCAACTGGCTCCACGTACGCGCACGACAGTCAGCCGCCGCAGGTGCTTTCCACCGTTCCCCAGGATGGCGCGATGGGAGTGCCCGATTCCACTGCGGTGTACCTTTTTGTTTTCGATCCGCACCCTTACGCTTCCGGAGTGGATATCGACTCGGTTATGCTCGAGCTCGACGATTCTTCGGTGATGCTGGAGAAATATTACTACAACTCAGGTGTGTACGGTGTGTATCACACGGTGGGAGTATTTGCGCCAGGATGGCATGATGGCAGGATCCTTGCGATGGATTTCGCCGGCAACTGCATGCCGCCGTATGAGTTCTCCTTCCACGTGGAGACCGATCCTCCAGATGATGCCATGCCGCCATGGGCGTTTGCGCCGTGGCCGGAACCGGGGACTGAAGACATCGATCCGGAAACGGATATTGTAGTGTATGTGACGGATGATTATTCACGAGGCGCTCATCCTGGCTGCAGCGGTCTCGATATCGATTCGGTCGGACTCCGGATCAACGGGACCGAGGTGAATTTCGAACTGGTCAATTACGATTGGTTCTGGATGGTAGTGGGGCTTCCGGCAGAGCCCCTACCCGATGACGCCTCCATCACGGTCGAACTGGTGGCGTGCGATCTGGCTCGAAACTGTATGGAGCCGTTCAGTTGGAGCTTCAAGACACAGGATATCGAAACGGAGCCGCCCTGCCTGACGTTCACCGAACCGCTGGACGGCTCCGAAAACGTGTCGATCGCCACGACCATCACCGCCGTCATCTCCGATGACAAATCAGGTGTGGATCCGGTGAGTATAATGATCTATCTCAATGGTGAACGGATTACGGAATTCACCAGGACGGCGGCGGGTCTCGACTATCGGCTCGAGTTTGAACCTCCGGATCTGCTGCCCCTCGATGACCAGATCACCATCGAGATTCATGCGTGTGATCTGGCTGGCAACTGTTCGATTCTGACCTTCTCTTTTCATACTTCACCGCTGAACAACGCCCCTCAACCGCTCTATCCTCATGACGGGGCGTGGCTCAACTTCAATCTCGAGAACGGTTCGGTCATGTTCAGTTGGTTCGCGGCCACCCGCGCCAGTCACTACCGATTGAGAATTTTCATCGAAGGGGTATCCTATCCAAGCGAAGTGGAGGTCTCACCTTCCGATTATGTCTACGCCTTCGGATTGGCGACCCTGGCCTACCGGGTCAATGACATTTCGTGGGATGTCCTCTCCGACCTGGGCACTCTGACCTGGCAGGTAGCCACCATCGATGCCGGCGATCGTTCACAAACATCGCTTTACTCGTCCTATTCGACCTTCCAACTGGCTCCTACCGATTGCGTGACCCTGCGGGACCCTCAAGACTATTCCCTGATACCCTCCAATCGGCCGCCGGAGTTCAAGTGGGATGCCGACCTGAATGCCGCGGCCTATCTGGTGGGTTTCGTCAAGGTCAGTACGGACGGATTGTTCTACGAAGAGACGTTCAGCGGCGAGGTTCCCTTCTACGTCAACGAATTGCCCACCACCCAGCAGTCCTGGGACTTTTTTACCGATGGCTACTGGCTGTGGACCGTGCTTGCGCTTTACGATGACGGCTCATACGGCAATTTCATGATGTTTCATTTCCGCAAGCTCAGCACTCTCTGAACACCCGCCCGTTTTCCTGGTTCTCCTTGCCGTCGATATGTTCCAGGAGCGCCAGAACTTGCTCCATGCGCATACCCCGCGAACCCTTGATCAGCACGGCATCACCCGGCTGTTGCCAGGCGGCGAGGCGCGCCGCGGCCTCGTCGTGACCAAGGCAGTGACGGGCGCGCCGACCGCTCATGCCCGCCTCGTGCGCCGCATCGATGGTCTGCTCGGTAAGGGTGCCGCAACACAGTAGCAGATCGATGCCGAGTCGGGCGGCATCACGGCCCAGGATGCGGTGATCCTCGGCCGCTCTCGCCCCCAGTTCCAGCATGTCGCCAAGCACGGCGGCGCGCCTGCCAGTGACCGGCATTTCGGCAAGAACGGCCAGGGCGGCCGCCATGGAAGCCGGCGCGGCATTGTACGCATCGTTGATGTAGATGATGCCGTTCCTGTTGAATACATGCATGCGCATGTCCGCGGGTTTGAATTCGGCCAGCCGGCGGATCGACGCTTCAGGACTGATGCCGAATTCTATTGCCACGCCTATGGCGGCCAGCGCATTAGCCACATGGTGACGGCCCGGAATGGGGATCATGGCGGCATATCTCGACCCATCATGCAGCAAGGTGAAGCGCGTGCCGGTCTCCGTCAGGCTGACCGCATCAGCGCGCAGAACAGCACTCCCGGTCATGCCGAACCGCACCAGGCGGCCGCAGATAGTATCCGGCACACCGGTGACCAGGGGATCATCGGCGTTGATCAGGCCGGTACCCATTCCCAGCCCTGCCAACAACCGGCTCTTTTCCGCCAGAATGGTTTCCAATGATCCAAAGAACTCGGTATGAACCGGCGCAACATTCAGGAACACTCCAATGGAGGGTTTTCCCATTTCCACCAGGCGGTCCATCTCACCAGGCTGGCTCACTCCCATTTCCAGCACCATAATCCGATGCCAGGGTTCGATTCCGAACAACGCAAGCGGCATTCCTATCTGCCCGTTCAGGTTGCGCGGGGTCTTGTGAATGGGGTATTGGCCGGCCAATACATGGGCTGTCATATCTTTACAGGTGGTCTTGCCATGGCTGCCGGTGATGCCCACCACCTCCACCTCGAGTCGTCGCCGGTATCGAGCCGCCATCACCTGCATGGCGCGCAGGGTATCCTCGACCACCAGGAGGGGAATGGTGGCCGCAACCTGATGATCCACCAACGCGGCGGCGGCACCCCTCGCCGCCGCTTGCGACACGAATCGATGCCCATCCTGGTTTTCGCCGCGGAGAGCGACGAACAGTTCGCCCGGTTGTATGGTTCGTGAATCAATGCTGACGCCGGTCACCCTGGTGGCGCCGGCCTCCGGGGTGTTGACCGCCAGTCCCGGCCCTGCCAGTTCCTCGAGAGACAATGCTTGCATGACGTTCCTTTCCACGTGATGGATTCAGAGTCCTGACCGCACGATGCTATTTATAGAACAGCATGGGGTGAATGTGAATCATGGCGTCGGAGGGTGTCGCGTTCATGGCAAACGGGCCGCCATCACTGCTGCCAGGATATTGAGCAAGGCCAGTCCGGCGCATACCTGCCACATCCCCAGCAGCGGGAAGACGACGATGCTGATGATCATTGCGCCGGCGCTTGCGCCGGCGAGATCGGCGCCATACACCATTCCCGCGGCGGTGGGGGAGGCATCCTTAACCTCGTTATACAAGCGCAGGGCCAGAGGGAAAAAAAGTCCTTCCAGGCACCCTGTCATGACGATGGTCGCACCGAACAGGAGTTCCCATGTCAAGCCGCCTTTTTCCGGGATGTACATCAATCCCGGGGTAAGAAGACACGCCATGCCGATGCCCGACAGGACCAGGGCGCTGAGCCGCCGCGGGTGGGCTGTCCGCCGCGCCGGTTGGTCCATCAGCCGGCTGCCCAGTGAGATGCCGACCATGAAGGCGGCAAGCAATAACGACAATCGTGAATACACCATCCCCAGCCTGGTTTGGTAGGCGATGAGCTGCAGGAATTCCAGCCCGATGAAGGTGCATCCCATGATCAGGACCAGGCAGATGACCATGCATCGGGAACAGCTTCGATGCACCGGAAGCAGCATCGATATGATGATCAACAGCAAGCTGGCGGCCGCCGCCGGGATAACCGGCAGATCACTGGCTGGAACCGGTAATCTGAAGTCGCCGCCTGAATATTGTGAACTCCAGAATGCCAGATTGTACAAATAACTGACCGGTCTGGTATCGCGGTTTATGTGCGTGGTCTGTCTGGACAGCGCTGCCATAAGCTGCGCGATGCGTTCAGGGGTGAATCGATAGGAAAGATACAGCGGATTGAACACCTTGCCATGGCAGCGTTGTTCACAGCGCCGTGCGAGCGTATCGAGATCGCCGGTGAGGTAGGAACCGTCACCGGCGAAAAAACGAATCACCGGTCCCGGCAGGGCGATCACGCGTGTGAATGTGGTCTGGATGGTCCGGTACAGAGAGGTGAGATACGCCGCGTGAATGTCTGTGTAGACGTTTTCCGCGCCAGTAACACCGATGCTGATCAAGCCTTCGGATGTCAGGTGTTGTCGAGCGAGTTCGAAGAATTCAGTGGTATAACACCTGTTGATCAGCGCATTGGCGGGATCTCCGAGTGCAACGGTGATGATATCGAATGTGTCATTGCTGCGCGCCATGAAGCGCCGGCCGTCGGTATGCTCCAGGCGCAACCGCGGATCATCAGGCACCAGGTCGGGATTGCTCCGGCGCAGCACATCGATTACCTCTGGATCAGGTTCTACATAGGTGATGTCCAGGCTCGGGTCGGCCAACAATTCCACCAGTCCGCCTTCGAGTCCGCCGCCGAT
>JAFGDC010000277.1 GCA_016932295.1 candidate division CSSED10-310 bacterium | reverse complement strand
GTGCCCGTGGATGTGTCGGTGACGGCGCCGCCACCGGTAACCATCAAGATTCTGCAAGAGGAACCGGAACCGTTTCCCGCCCATATGCGGGAAGAAAAGTTTTCGGTGCGGCTGAAGGATGCCGACCTACGCGAGGCGCTCATGACCCTGGCCGACCAGTGCGGGCTCAATATGGTGTTCGATGCCGGTGTGGAAGGCAAGATCAGCCTGGTTTTGAACGAGGTGCCGCTGGAAGCGGCGGTGCGGGCCATGCTCGCGGCTGCTGGGTACACTTTCCTGATCAGGGACGGCATCATTCACGTGGCGAAACATGAACAGCGTGTGTTCATGATCGACTACGTCTACGACAGCTCCGGTGGCCTGGGGACCGGATCGAATAGCGGCAGCAGCGGCGGCAGCTCCCGGTCACGCTCCGGTCGTTCCGGGGAGATGGGCGGTGAGATGTGGGATGAACTGGCGGATACCCTGGACGAGTTGAAGTCGGAGGACGGCAGCGTGGTGATCGACAAGCATTCGGGGATGATCGTCATGGAGGATGCTCCCGAGCGATTGAATGCCATGGAACGGTTTCTCACTCAATTCCAGCGGATCGTCAATCGTCAGGTGCTGATCGATGCCAAGCTCATTGAAGTGGCGCTGAACGAGGAATACCAGATGGGAGTGAACTGGGATCTGCCCAATCTCAACTTGAATTTCCTCGATGCGGGTACCAGCGGCGCCGCCTCCGCCGGATTGGCGACTGGTTCCATTACGCAGTTCCTGGTTTCCAACGACCATGTCACGGCGCTGCTGGAGATGTTGGGCGAACAGGGGCAGTTGGATGTGCTGAGCAGCCCCCGGCTGACCACCATCAACAACCAGGCGGCCTCCATCAGCATCACCGAGCAGATTCCCTATTACACCGGTCAGATCAGCACCGAAACATCGAACATCATAAGTTGGACGGTGAATTTCAAACAAGCCGGGGTCACTTTTCAACTGGTGCCGCAGATTAGCGAGGACGGCAACCTGGTGATCCGGGTCAATCATTCCATCTCGGAACTGGTGGGCTACACCGATCCGGTCCGCGCCGAGTCGGTACCCATTATAGATGTGCGGGAGGCCTTCACGACCGTGCGGGTGGGTAACGGCCAAACGGTCATCATGGGCGGTCTCATGCGCCAGAAGACCAGCGAAGAACTGGCCATGGTGCCGGGGCTGGGACATATCCCATGGCTCGGGGCATTGTTCCGCAGGACGGTCCAAGTGAGCAAGAAGGCGGAGCTGATCCTGCTGCTGACGCCGCGCGTGCTGAGCACGAGCGAAGAGCTGGCAGCCAGCACCCAGGAGGCCGTGGAGGCCATTGAGCGCAAGCGGCGGGGCATGCACCTGGGCGCTCAACACGAATTATTGAAGGATGAGTAGGGGGGAGATCATGAAGGCTGGAAAAGAGAGTGTGATGAAACACGGGATCGCGCCGCTCGCGGCGCTGCTATGCCTTCTGCCGCTGGCCTGCGCGCCCACTGGCGACGATACTGCCGGTCCCTCGACTCCTTCCGACTATACCGTACTGATTTCGGCCACCCCCGACGCTATCCCCGCAGATGGGGAAAGCGAGTCCTTGGTGAACATCTACGTGGTGGACCGATTCGGAGAGCCGGTATCAGGTGAGGGTGTTTTTCTCTCCACGACCATGGGAACGCTCGAAGCCTATGAATATAACGAGAAAGGTGAATGGGAAACCGCTGATGTCCCGCGCACATCGGGACAGGGCAGGGTCTACGCATACTTGACCAGCGCCGCGGTCTACGGCACCGCCGAGATCACGGCGTTGGTGGAGGATGCAGCGGCCAAGGTGTATGTGCGCTTCATGTAGGTCCGGGGTTTGCAGGGACTGAACCGGGCTGATACGGGAGGGAATGATGAATGCAAGTATTGTCCGGGAGCGGCTCCTCTGGAGCATGATCTTGGTTCTGTCGATCGGCCGCGGTGCGGCGCTGGCCGACGAAACTCCGCCTGACTGGTACACCACGGTGGGAATCCAGGCGGTGGAGGACCTCACCACTGGTGTGGCGATCTACTGGAACAAGGCGGTGGATGCCGAGACACCGCCGGTATTCTATAATGTGTACTATTCCGAAACCCCGCCGGCGGTCTCGGGAACGGAAATCCACCATGTGCCCACCATGACCGGCAGTCCATCCTATGACTACAAGGCCATACTCACCAGTTCGTATCTGGATCCCAATATTTGGTATTACTTCGCCGTGCGCGCCGAGGATTCCGCCGTCCCCGCCAATGAGGACGACAACACGGAGCAGTTGCAGATGCTGTGGGACCAGCAGCCGCCATACGTTGCGGATGCGATACCTGAACTGGGCGCCATCGATGTCCCGGTAGAGACGACGGTTTCCTTCCATTTACGTGACGACGGCCGCGGTGTCAGCACCTCTTCCATTGATTTCCGCATCGATGGTCTGCCGGTGACATACACCAGGAGTGGTCCATCAACGGATTTCCTTCTCACATATGTGCCACTCGAGCCATTCATGGAATTCCAGACGGTGACGGTGCAGGTCAATGCATTCGATGCCTCAGCGAATCATAATGTGATGGATACGCTTACCTATACGTTCACCACCTCTGACACCACCGCGCCTTTCCTCGACAACGTTTACCCGGTGCCGGGCGATACGGGCGTGCCGGTGAACGCGTCGGTGTACTTCCTGGTGAGGGATGGCGGTATAGGCGTGGATCTGCCCACCCTGAACGTGGCGGTGGCGGGGGATGCCATCGTCCTGAACGGAGTCGATCAGACCGGCGGCTATGTCACCATCGATGACAGTCTGGTCACCTCGGTGATGCTGCGTTACGATCCGCCGACGCCATTCCCTGCCAACACGGCCATCGAGGTGGGTGTGACGGCGGGCGATTCCTATGACCCGCCCAATGCGATGGAGCCGCTGTTGTATTCCTTCACCACCGGTACGGGCAGTGACACGATGCCGCCCACCTGGCCGGTCACGGTTGGCGTACGCGAGGCTGATGGAGGCAGCGATTACAGCATCATCATCTCGTGGAATGAGGCGGTGGACGATCAGGGCGGTCCGGTGACCTACAACGTGTATTACCGGGCCAATGCTTCACCGCCATGGAGCGGCACGGTGATCGAGGACGTTCAGCCGCAGGCCGGTGACGGCTACGAGTATCGTTACGAGATCGACGGCCTTGCGTTTCACGAGTTGTACAGTGTCGGGGTGCGGGCATCGGACCTGTCGGTGCCTCCCAACCAGGAGACCAATACCGTGTTTCTGTGGGCCAATGCCCACGATACGGCGCCGCCCTATGTGCACAGCCGGAACCCCGCGCCGGGTGAAACCGGTGTCTCCACCATAACCAGCATTGAATTCGATATCAGCGATCGCGGGGAAGGCGTTGATGCCAACAGCCTGACAATGACGGTGAACGGCGCCGCCGTGACGCCGACGTTGAGCGGATATCCCTACAATTACCACGCCGTCTATCGCCGCATCACGCAGTACCCGGAGCGCTCGGTGGTGACGGTCGGCATCGATGCAATGGATCTCGCCAATCCGGAGAATACCATGCAGCACGTCTCCTATTCCTTCACCACCAGGGATATGCACCAACCCTTCACCACCAAGCATGTGCCCCGCATGAACGAAGGCGGGGTCATGCGCAATGCCATGCTTGGTTTCCATGTGCAGGATGCACTGGTGGGAGTGGACCAGGGCTCGGTCAATATCCTGCTCGATGGTTCGTACATCATCCGCGACGGCGCCGACAACACCGGCGGTTATGCGGTGTTGGAGGACGTGTTCGGTGACTACAGGGATTACCGGTTCCTGTATACCCCACCCGCGCTGCTGGCACCGGACACCGAATACAACATCTCGGTGTTCGCAGATGACCTGGAAGAAGAGCCCAATACCATGGCGCTCTATTTCGACATAGTGACCGGAGTGGAGCAGGACAATGATGCTCCGTACGTGACGGATGTGGATCCTCCTCCAGGCGGTGTTGGATATCTCAATTCCGCCATCAGGTTCACGATCCGGGACGATCTCGCGGGCGTGCTGCTGGATTCCCTGACCATGACCGTCGAGGGTGAGCCTGTCATCGTCGGAGGCTATGCCGGGACCGGCCAGGATGTGGATATCTCCGGCGATC
>JAFGDC010000276.1 GCA_016932295.1 candidate division CSSED10-310 bacterium | reverse complement strand
TCCGTCTGGCTCACCGGCTACGCACTGCACTACGCACCGGTCTCCACTCCCGCGGACATCGGCCGCTCCACCATCACCACCGCCCGCTACCTGTTCGAGTCCGGCCTGAATCCCTACGCCACGCCGGTTGACATGGACGCCGGACCCATCGGCACCGGCTTCCATTTCTTCAATGGTTACAAGTATTTTCCCCTGACCCTGTGCTTCAACTATCCCTTTGTTCTGGCCTTCGGCCGGAACGGCATCTACATCGCCAACTACCTGCTCACCATCGCCTGCCTGGCGGCACTGCTCGTTCTCGGCCGTGACCTCTTCACCGGCGCCCCGCCGCATATCGCCCTGGCCCTCACCGCCACCAGTCCGTTTCTCCTCCACGAACTGTTCAGGCAGGGCGTCAATGACATGCTGCCCATCGCCTGCACGGTGGCATCCGTGGCGCTCCTGCAACGCCGGCACTGCGGCGCCGCGGGGCTGGCACTCGGACTCGGCATGAGCGCCAAGTACATGCCCGGCCTGCTGGCCGCCCCCCTGCTCCTCATCGCCGCCCGGCGCCGCGCGCGCTTCCTGATCGCCTGCACCGCTCCCATGCTCCTTATCGTGGGGCCATTCATCCTCATGGCCCCCAAGGAATTCACCGGCAGCATCATTCTCTATTACCTGGGGCAAACACCAGACTCCACGAGTGTGCTCTTTTTCCTCCCACCGGCCTTGCAGCACATCTGGCCAGTGCTCGGGCTGGCCGTCCTCGCCTTCATTCATGCAGCATTCCTGGTGCGTACTGTGATATACAGGAAGCATACGGGAGAAGCCGGTGGACTGCTTCTGCATCTCTGCCTTGCGATCGGCGCGGCCTGCCTGTTCACCAAGGTGAACCACCGCAACTACCTGATGTGGCCGCTGCCGTTCCTGGCTCTCTGTCTTGGTGATCTGGGCACTACCCTGGCGGCGCTGACGCCATGGAGGCGAGGCCGACATGAACGCAGCGACACAACCTGACCGCACCCGGCGGGGAATCACGACACTGGGTACCGGCGTCACGCCGCTGATCCTGTGCCTGCTCCTCTGGATCGCTGCCATCCTGTCGTGGCCGGAATCGGGACGCTGGGACGGACTGGTGACCGGGCGGCCGCTCGGGCTGGCACGCCGCCTGCGAATGATCGCCACGCCCCGGGATCTCTACTGGAACAGCGGCCGCAGTGCACTCCTGAGCGATTTCGGCGCCATCGTGGTCAGCATCGATCCGATTACCGGAGAAACGATCGAGACGGCACAGTGGGCGGATCCAACCCAGCCGGAGCAACGCGCCGCCCTCGCCGGCCATCTTCAGCGCGTGCCGGAACAGGCGGTGACGGTGGTGCGCCTGACGCCGTACATCAAGTCCCGCGTGGGTGGCAATGTCACCCGATACCTGGAGCGGCTGGGCATGCCACCAGGGCAGGACGATTGCGACGTCCTGCTCGTGGCGGGACGCCCGGAACTGGCAGCCGGTGACGCAGTGGTCCGCGCCGGACACCGCCTGCGGGTGCTCATCAATCCGTCCTTCGTGGACCTCGGGTACTGGGTGGTCACGACCTGGCTGCTGCCCATTACCGGCGTGCCACTTCTGGTCCTGATCCTGGCGATATGCTTCTCCCGCCGCCACCCACTCGCCGGCACCCTTCATCGCCAGGGCGTCTTCCTGCTGCCCGCCGCCGTCATGCTGGCAGCCGGTCCACTGGCGCTGCCCCGCGCCATGGCGGTCATCATCGCCTGCTGCCTCTTCCTGCTGGCCGAAGCCAAGGCATGTTCGGAATCGCGTTTCGAAAACTGGGCGGTCGCGCTCCGGGTCTTCGCGGTCAGCAGGACCGTGCTCCTGTTCGCGGTCGTGATCGGCGCCTCCTGGTTTCATCCGCTGGAACACCAGGCACACTACCGGGTGTTCGGCCATGACATGATCCTGGATTCATGGGTCCGATGGGACAGTGAGTATTTCCTCTCCATCGCCCTGCATGGCTATGATTTCAATCCGCAGACAGAGGGCCTGACGGCAGACTTCCCTAATTCAATACTCCGCTCCAACAATGCCTTTTTCCCCTTGTATCCCTGGCTGATCCGGCTGGCCGCCCCGCTGATCCCGGCGCTTAGCCCACTGCGGGCAGCCGCCGGCGCGGGACTGCTCATCTCGAACCTGGCCTTCCTGGCCGCGCTTGCCATGCTTCACGTTTACGCCCGCCGGCACGTGAGCGCCCCCGCGGCGGAACGATGTCTCTGGTACGTGGCGCTGTTCCCCACCTCGTTCTTTTTCTCCGCGGTCTACTCGGAATCGCTGTTCCTGCTGCTCACCATCGCCGCCTTCCTGCTGGTGGAACAGCAACGATACCTGGCGGCCGGAGTGATGGGCGGACTGGCGAGCCTGACCCGACTGGTGGGAATGACCCTGCTGACGGTGTTCGCCGGCGCGATCAAGAATCATGGCAGCCAGGCCGGCCGGCGAGGCGGCGGCCATCGGCCGGCACGAGCCATACTCCTGACCATGACCCCCACCATTCTTGGCCTGCTCATCTTTTCCGGCGTGCTCTGGGTCAGAACCGGCGATCCGCTCGGTTTCTATACCAGCCAGCACATCTTCGGCAACCTGGACGGTGCGCGATTGGACCTGCCCTGGTCTTCTATTCCCAGCGGCTTCGACCACTTCAGGAACGGCGGCTTCGGCACTGAATACTACGACGTGCGGGCCGCGGCGGACTTCGTCTTCACCGCCGTGTTCCTGCTGCTCACCATCCCTGTGTGGAAGAGATTCGGAGCCGGGGTGGGATTGTTCCACCTGGCCTGCGTCCTGGTGCCTTCCATTGCCATGCTGCGGTCACTGGCGCGCTATTGCGGCGTCCTGTTCCCGGCCTTCATGGTGATGGCCGAATGGGGTGAAAATCGAACGGTGGATGCCGCACTCCGCGCTGGTTTCACCCTCTTCCTGGCGATCTTCGCCATCATCTTCGCCACCTGGCGCTTCATCGCCTAGGAGGAGCCATGCGGAAACGACGGGAAGCAGTGATTCTGCTGGTCCTGGCGGCCCTGTGCCTGTTCGGCCTGCGGCCGCTCCTCTGGACCAACCATGCCTGGAATGGCCACGATCTGCTGTACGGACTCCAGCGTATCGCCGCCGCCGAACGGGCCATCCGGGACGGACAGTGGTTTCCGCGCTGGTCGGATGAACTGTACGGGGGATACGGCTATCCCCTGCTGCAGTTCTATCCGCCGCTCTTCAGCCTGACGGCGGCATATCTCTGCCTCCTGCTCGGGCTGCCGGTGCTCACTTCGGCCAAGCTCCTGATCGCCGCCGCATACATCGGCTCGGGGTACTTCACCTTCCTGTTCCTGCGCGATCTGTGGGCGCCGCCCCTGGCGCTGGCGGGCGCCATCGTGTTCCTGTACTTCCCCTACCACACGTCGTTGATCTATACCCGCGGCGCTATGGCCGAATTCCTGGCGCTCATGTTCATGCCACTGGCGCTGTGGAGCCTGCGCCGGTTGCTCGTCGGCGGCGGACGCAGGTCGTTCCTGCTGACTGCGGGGGCCGGCGGCCTGCTCCTGCTGAGCCACAACGCCGTCTGGCTGATGGCTGCCCCCTTCCTGGCGCTCTTTATCGTGCTGCATGGTTGGCGCAAGGGAGTGCGCAGAATGGGAACGGCGGTGCTGGCGCTTGCGGCGGGACTGGGCTGGACCGCGTGGTACTGGGTGCCGGCATTCGTGGAGAAACGCTATGTGGCCATCGGCAACCTGGTGTCGTCGGACAATGTCAATTACCGCGCAAATTTCATACCATTGCGCGATTTCCTCCTGTTCGACCACCATTTCTTTGGCATCAGCGCGTTACTGCTATCGCTCTTCATGTTGAGCTGGCTGTGGTGCAAACCCTGGCACCCCGAACAGCGCCGCGACGTATGGTTCCATCGCGTGGCGGTGCTGGGCGCGCTGTTCCTCTCCACGCACCTGAGCCGCTGGATCTGGGACGGCATCGGGCCGTTGCAGTTCATCGGCTATCCCTGGCGGTTCATGGGACTGGCGGGATTGTTCGCGGCCTGCCTGATGCCGGCGGTGCTGGAGAAGTTCGAGATGGAATCCCGCTGGTCGCTGCTACCTCCCGCGCTGGCACTCATGCTGTTCCTGCCGCTGGGTATGAAGTACGCCAACCCGGCGATGCAATGGTTCGACGAGATCGAGACCATCGGCTACGAAGCCAGCCGCGACGGCTGCTCCAGTACCGTGGTGGCTGACGAATACCGGCCGGTCTGGGTGCGCCGGCCACCCTGCGAGGATCTCGGTACCGCCCGAGACCGGTTCAAGGTGCTCAACGGCACCGCCGATATCGTGGTGGCCGCGGCGCGCTCCAATTATCTCGAACTGGCGGTGGCGGCC
>JAFGDC010000275.1 GCA_016932295.1 candidate division CSSED10-310 bacterium | reverse complement strand
TCCTGATCACCATCGATACCCTGCGCGCTGACCATCTTGGCGCCTATGGCAACCCCCGCGCCGTTTCCCCCTTCCTCGACCGGCTCAGCGCCCGAGGGACTCTTCACGGGAATTGTCTTGCCACCGTCCCGGCCACTACGCCGTCACATGCCACCATCCTCACCGGTCTGTCGTCCTTTCATCATGGCAGTCGTTTCAATGCCGTCCCCATTCGAGCCAGCATTGATCCGCTTGCCTCCAGGCTGCATCGTGCCGGGTACGGAACCGCCGCCTTCATCTCAGCCTTTCCCGTCTACTCGACGGTATCGGACCTGGATCGCGGATTTTCCTGTTATAACCAATTCCTGGCTCCGGATCGCGGTCCTCAACTCCTCTATCTCAGTTCACTTGTTCGACCGTTTTCACGTATAGGCGTCTTGCGACCAGCCGAACGGAAGGCGAACATGACCGCTGCCCACGCGGAAGCATGGCTGCGGCAAGTATCCAGCCCTTTTTTTGTATGGTGTCATTTCTATGATCCGCATCTGCCGTACGATCCGCCGCAACCATTCGACCGGATGTTCAATCCTGATGGCCGACCGGGACCGGTACTGGGAATCAGTGAGGTGCAGCGGATCGATCGGGGGGAAATGACGCCGGAAACAGTGGATCAGGCGGCAGCCGCGGCGATGTACGATGGCGAGATCGCGTTCACCGATCGGATGGTGGAAAGGGTCGTTTCAACCGCGCTCGATGTGCGCGGGGATGCGGAATTATTCGTCGTGGTCACGGCTGATCATGGCGAGAGTCTCACGGAGCATGGATACTATTACTCACACAGCCGTCTGCTTTATCAGCCGAGTCTGCATGTTCCCCTGCTCATGGTGCGGTTGCCCGGCGATGGGCCTGGTCGAGTGGTGAACCGGACCTGCGGATTGATGGATGTGGCGGTCACGGTGCTTGCGGAATGCGGCCTGGACTGGTCCGGGCTGGATGGACAGGCATTGCCCGCAACGAGAGATTCTGGCTCACCGCCGCCGCTCATCGGGGAGAGTGCCGAGGGTGTGTTCACCACTGCCCATAAGCCCTCGCTCGATGCCTTGCAGGAGAAGCGGTACTGCGTCGTCTCCGATGCCTGGAAATATATCAGGAATCCCGATGGCGGAGAGGAATTGTATGATCTCGACAGCGATCCGGGTGAACTGGATGATGTCGCCGCCGGGAACCACTCGGTTGTTACAGGGCTGGCGGCGGAACTGGCCGCGGTCGAGATGGGGTTTGACATGGATGCGGTGACGCCTCCTACCGAGGAGGAACTGGTTCGCCTGCGTGAACTGGGCTATGTGAATGCGGACTAAGAGCGGCGGATGCTGTGGTGTGCCGGGCTCGCTGGACGATGGGGACGGGTTGGGGGACCTCTGGGAAAGGAAGCCAGGATTCCATGTCCCGGGATTGCGCGTCGTGATCGTCCTGTTCCTGTTGTAAGTGGTCCGGCTCCTGTCGGGAGGCAAACCCGTCGGATTCGTCACATGGACAAGCCTTGCTGCTTGGTACATAATGGTGCACCGACCCGGTTCCAAGGTCCGGCCTGCGCCCAGGGCAGGGCGCGGCGGTCGCCAGCGTGGCGATCGGCTGCCGGCCGGGTTGGACGGCGGCGGAGGTTATGTGAGGGTTCTGCTGATAAAACCCAATTGGAGCTACCCGGTCGACAAGGCGGATTCCACCTATAATCGCCGCTGGCCCCCCCTGGATCTGTTGAACTGCGCGGCATTTTTGCATCGTCGCGGCCATCACGCGGCCATTCTGGATGCTTCGGTCGAAGCCCTCGATACCGATGAACTGGCGGCTCGTGCCACTGCCTTCGACAGGGTTTTCATCACCTCCACCAGTCTGGATCGATGGCAGTGTCCCAACATCGACCTGTCGGCTTTTCTGCGCGCGGTGGAAGCGCTGCGGAGGGCGCAGGTCACCTTCCATGTCATGGGAACCCATGGCACGGTGCGGCCGCACGACATATTGGAGCTGACCAACGCCGCCACGGTCATCAGAGGCGAACCAGAGGCCGCCGTGGTGGAGGTATCGGAGCGCGACGATCCGGCGGCGATCGCGGGGATCACCTATCGTAGGCATGACGAGATACGGTCAACTCCAGACAGGGAGCCATTACCACTCGAAGAATTCCCCTTGCCGGCGTTCGATCTTCTGGATTACGACCGTTACTCGTACGAAGTCCTTGGCGACAGGTTCGCCCTGTTGGAGACTTCGCGCGGGTGTCCTTTTTCGTGCACGTTCTGCGTCAAGAGCATGTATGGCAAGGGTATGCGACTGAAGACGCTGGCTCAGGTGCACACGGAGATCGATTACCTGGTCGACAAGTTGAGGATCAGGTCCGTGTATTTTATTGACCTCGAGTTCACCTTGCACGAGGAGCGGGTGCTGGCGGTGTGCGAGCATCTGAGAGTTCGCGGCCGCCCATTCGTCTGGTGCTGTCAGACCAGGGCGGATGCGGTTTCCAGCCGGATCCTGGAAGCGATGAAGGCGGCTGGCTGCGCCATCATTCATTTCGGAGTGGAGAGCGGCTCCGAGAAGATCTCCGGGACCTTGAGCAAGCGGATCAGCATCGATCAGGTGGAAACGGGTGTGAGTCTCACCAAGCGTGCCGGGATAAAGACCGTATGCTTCTTCATGTTCGGACTGCCCGGCGAACAGGTGCCTGACATGGCGGAGACGCTGGCCTTCGCCAAACGGCTCAATCCAACCTACGCCTCGTTTCATGTCGCCTTGCCCTATCCCGGAACGGCGTTCTACGAGATGGTGCGTCCCAGGCTGTCGGATGACCTGTTCCCTCGCTCCTATGATGGCGATGTCCCCAACAAAAAATTGCAACGCTTCGTTCGGTGGGCTTTCTTCGCGTACTACTTTCGTCCCGGGTACCTCATCGGGCGCTGGCGGGATGAAGGCTGGAGGGCTTTGATTCATGAAGGGGTATTCTTTCTGAGGTACTTCTGGTCGAGATGGGTAAAATGATGGACAGAGATGGGTATTATGCCACTCGATTGTCGTATGAACCGAGTCGTGACAAAATTTGGCGCGAGGTGGTCCGGTACCTCAGGCGATACGTGCCGCGGGATGCCGCCGTACTTGAATTAGGCGCCGGATATTGTGGTTTCATCAATGAAATCGATTGCGCTGAAAAGCATGCCCTGGACATCAGACCGGTGATTGAACAGTACGCCGCCGACTCCGTCGTCACCCACGTTCTTTCCTGCGTGGAACTGGAGACGCTGCCCCATAAGCGCATGGATGTGATTTTTACCAGTTTTTTGTTCGAGCATCTTGATTTCGAAGAGCTGGATCGAACCGCGGCGGGGATGAAGGCAGTGCTGAAGCCGGGCGGGCGGTTGATCGTGTTGCAGCCGAATTTTCGATACGCGTTTCGCGAGTATTTCGACGACTATACGCACAAACGCATCTTCACTCATGTGAGTCTGGCTGACTATCTCACCGCTCATGGTTTCATTGTCAAGGTCGTGATACCGAGGTTCCTGCCGTACTCGTTCAAATCGAGGTTGCCCAAGAGCGCGCTGCTGGCCCGCATTTATCTTCGGTTACCGTACCGCCCGATGGGGAAGAACATGCTCATCGTGGCGGATTATCCGGGGGAATAGTGGCAAAGGTCGTCTTTCTTCAGAATATCTGGTTCGAGTTCCTCGGCACCATGTCGTTGGTGGCGTACGCTCGTTCCAAGGGGCACGAGGTGGATGTCCTCATCGGATCCACAAGGAATCTCTGCCGGATGGTGGCTGACCGCAAGCCTGATATCATCGCCTTCTCGGTGGTGACCGGATACCATCACTGGGCTCTCCAAACCGCCGCCGCAATCAAGGAGACCGCTGCGCCCGATGCCGTCATCGTGTTCGGTGGACCTCACGCCACTTTTTTCCCTGAGATCGTCCAGGACACCAACGTGGATGTCGTATGCCGCGGCGAGGGGGAGGAGGCTCTCGTGGAGTTGGCTGACCGGCATGCCGACCCGGAAGCCTGGGAGGAAATCGACAACCTGTGGTACAAGCGTGATGGTGCGGTGATGGAGCGCCCTCTCCGGCCGCTGCTGGCCGATCTCGATGCGCTGCCCATGCCTGCCAGGGACGTGTACTACAGATACCGGCACATCCGTGAGAATCCGGTGAAGAGATTCATGAGCGGAAGGGGGTGTCCCTACGCGTGCAGCTTTTGCTTCAACCATAGTTACCAGGAACTCTACAGGGATCGCGGGACATATATCAGGAAACGTTCCATCGATAACATGATCCGCGAACTGGTAATGGTGAAAGCGCGGTTTCCGGTTCGCACCGTCAGGTTCGAGGATGACTTGTTCGGCGTGGACACCGGGTGGCTCTTGGACTTTTTGCCTCGTTACCGGGCGGAGGTTGGACTGGATTTCATCTGTTCCTTCCGCGCGGACCGACTGAATGAGCGGATCGTGAGGGAACTGAAGCGAAGCGGTTGCATCAATGTGGTATTCGGTGTGGAGGCGGGCAGCGAACGACTGCGTAACGATGTTCTCTGCAAGCAGTTGAGTGACGACCACATTTTTACCGCAGCGCGATTATTGAAGGCGGTCGATCTGAATTTCTGTACCACCAATATTCTCGGCCTGCCCCACGAGACCTGGGCGGAAGCCCTGACCACAATGACCTTCACATTGAAGTTGGCGCCGCGCTTCACCTGGTGTTCAATTTTCCAGCCGTATCCACGTACGGCACTGGGCCGGCGTCTCATCGAGGACGGCGTGGTGGGATGTCTGAACACGGATGAAATCGATGCCAACTATCACAGCAGGAGCATCCTGGTCCAGGATGCTATCCACAAGAGTGAAAATCTGCATAAATTTTTTTACATCGTGTTTAAGTTTCCATGGCTGCTGCCCCTGGTGAAACACCTGTGCGCGCTGCCTCCCAATCCGGTTTTCACCTTGATCCATCGGATCAGCTTCATGTTCATATTCGCCGAGCGATGGAACATCTCGTTGTGGCGGGCATTCCTCGAGGGCATGCGCTCAGCCGGTTTTCATCACCGCAGGAAAAAACGCAAGGGTGATATCAACGACAACCGGCTGGTGTCATCTTGAGTCATCAGGTGTTCGATTATTACGAAGTGGGGTTTCGACTGGATCACGCCTTGCTTCGGGAGGAAGCGGAAAGGGTGCTGAAAGATAAGGAACGGCAAGTGTTTCCAGGGGTTCACCAGGGAATTTCGCTTGACAGGATGCCACTTGCCGACTATCAATTAATGATAGGCAGCAGAGAACATCTTCGTAGGGTTACTCATGGCTTTCAATAAAAGAAAAATACTTCGCAACGCGCAAAAATTCACTCACAAACGGCAATGGGACCGCGCCATTGCCGAGTATGAAAAACTGACCCAGGAGGATTTCGGCGATACGAGTCTGGACAATGTCATCGGTGACTTGTGTCTGAACAAGGGAGATATCGCGAAAGCCATCCATTATTTCGGAGCGGCTTCGGAATACTATCGCGAACGCGGATTCGCCGCCAAATCCATTGCCATCCTCAAGAAAATCCAGCGCCTCGATCCGACTCAGTCGTCGTATTATGAACGCTTGGCGGATCTGTATGCGGAGAAGGGCCTGGTGCAGGATGCCATCGAGCAACTGACCATGCTGGCTCAGTTTTATGAGAAGCTGGACAATGTCGAAAAGGCGTTGGAGACCTATTACAAGATATCGGATCTGGAACCCGCCAATATCGGCATCAAGGTGCGACTGGGTGAGATCTATGAGCGTCAGGGCTTGAACGATCATGCTTCCGAGGAATATGCGCGCGTTGCCGAGGCGTACGTCAAACTTGGAGAGCTGGGGAGCGCATTCAGTTTCTACAAGAAATCCTATTCGCTCGATGAAGACAATATCAATGCCCTGAAGGGGATTGTCAGTGTCTACCTGAACACGGATCAAATCGGCAAGGCATTGGACACCATAAAACTGTTGCTGGAGAAAGCGCCGGATGATCTGCAGGCGTTGTTCATTATGGGGCGGACCTATCTGCAGGATGGTGACCAGGAATCAGCGCTGCCGGTGTTCGAGCACATCCTCGAATTGGCGCCGGACCAGGATGGAGTGCGGGAAATCGTGGGGCGCATCTACCTTCAGCAGGGCGAATTCACCAACGCAAAGAACATGCTGGAAACGGTGGTGGATGCGTTCATGAAGGATGATTCCCTGGAGGATGCCATCAAGATCCTTCAGCAACTGCAAGCGGCCAATCCCCGGGACGTCTCCGTCCGCCTCAAAATCGCCAAGCTGTTCATGAAACTGCAGATGGAGGAGCGTGCCTTCGATGAGTACGAACAGGTGGCGGAACTCTACATGGAGGAGAACGATCCAAAACCGGCGTTCAAGATTTACGAGAAACTCTACCTGACCCACCCCGACAATCAGCAGTATCGCAAGAACTATTTTGAATTGGCCAGGAATCTCGGTGTCCAGCCTGTCTTCATAGAACACAGCGCCGCAACCCGGCGCTCAATAGGAGAGGACGAAGAGCAGATAGGCGCCGAAGTCGATGTCACCGAGATGGATGACTCCCTGCAAGAGGAGTTTTCGGCCGAAGCGTCGGAAAGCGGCGGGCGGCCACTAGGTTACCGGGCGCAGCTCACCGTTGAACAGCGTGGGATCATCGAGGAGTATCGCAGCGAGGCCGAAGTGTTTGTCAAATACGGGTTGCATGACAACGCCATCAGCCGGCTGCGAGATATCCTGGACATCGATCCATGGGATATCGCGACCGGCAAGAAGCTGTGTGAAGTGCTGCTGGATCAGAACCGTATCGAGGAGTTTGTGCGGCAGTCCAAATCAGTGGCGGAACTGGCTGAGGCGTTGAATGATCCCGGTGAGGCCATACGAACGTACGATTCGATCCTGCGGGTGGCGCCCGGCGATGAAGATGCCGTTGCAGCCCGGCAGCGACTGTCGGAGAAGATGGGCGGCGAGGCGGTTGCGCCCGTGGCGGCACCTGCCAGACCGGCGGCGGCCACGCCGATGGTCGAGGAAGACGAACCGGCGGCTTACAAGGCCAAGGATCTGGCCCTCGGTGCCAGTACCGATGTGGATGTGGACGAGGTGATCACGGAATTCCGCCGCGGAATCAGCAAACGCATCAATCCCAAGGACTATGAAACACATTATAATCTCGGCATTGCATACCGTGAGATGGGACTGCTCGATGCCGCCATTTCAGAATTCCGCCTCATTCTGAATTTTCCCGATATGGTCGTGGACGGCTGCGCGAATCTCGGCATGTGTTACATCGAGAGCGGTGAGTTTGACAAATCGATCCGCATCCTCGAGTTCGGTGTGCAGAAAGCGCCGGAAAAATCGGCCAAGGCCCTGGCCATGCGTTATGACCTCGCCAAGGCCCACGAAGCCGCCGGCCACCTCAAGGAAGCAGTTCGCATTTTCCAGACAGTGGAAGACGAGCGTCCGGGATTCCGGGATACGCTGAAGCAAATTAAGAACTTGAAAAGCCGGATTTGAGTGTGATATGGTCTCGCCAACAGGGCGGGCATAGCTCAAACGGTAGAGCACAAGCTTCCCAAGCTTGGTGTCGCGGGTTCGATTCCCGTTGCCCGCTCCATCTGCACCTTCGTATCAGCGTGGCCTTGTCACAGGGAGCTATATACAATGCCGTTCAAGAAGCTGTTCGATAAGAATAAAAAGCCAGAGCAGGAGAAGCCTATGCCAAGGGGACCGGACATCAAACCGGCTCCCGAGCCGCAGAACTTCATCAAACCTGAACCCAAGGAACCTGAGCGGAAGGAGAAACCGGTGAATACTATTCTGACCAGAAAAACAGGTTTTGGGGAGGAAAAAACAGTGGGATCTCCAGTGCTTGAAGGTAGTATCACAGTGCTCGGCAAGGATATCAGTTTTAACGGAGAACTTCGCGGCTCCGGCAGCGTGAAGATCGATGGCACGTTCAAGGGAACCATAATTCTCGATAAAGAACTCACGATTCTTCGAAACGGTCATGTGGAAGCGGACATCGAGGCAGATACAGTGACCGTGGATGGGAAGCTGATCGGCAACATCACCGCCCGCAACAAGGTGATCATCACTGATGAAGGCCGCCTGACCGGAGATATCAAGACTGCGAAAATCGCAGTGGATGAGGGTGCCGTGGTGAAAGGTCGAATCGATATCATCAAGGCGGACACCAAGCCGCCGGTGGAAGAAAAGAAGCCCACGCCACCACCCGCGAATCCGCCAGCCGCTGACAAGCCGGATTTTCAGCAAGGAAAGCAGCAGCAACCCCCCCAGCAGAAACCGTTCTTGAATCTCAAACCGCCGTCCAACGGACCGAACTAGCCCTGATCCACCAGCGCGCCTTTTTTTCAGAAGCGCGCAGATTGAGACTGATTGCGCTCCTTGCGGCGCACCTTGCCGGATCTTCAGGCGGTTTTTCACCCCTCGCAACCTGATAGCAGGCTGCCAGCACACCGTCGTTTCTTCATGGTGACCCGCATGATCGTGACGATGCGCCTGGAGAAGATGTAAGCAGGACTCCGGGTGGCCCTGCATCCTGGGATCTCGCGGCGGTGCACGTATATTTCAGTGAAGACCGCCGGGTCGTTCCTGGAACGAGACGCCGCCTTGTCCTGCCGATTGAACGAAGATCGTTGCGGTTCAGGCGGAGGATCAGCAGCTTAAAATCCGGCGATTTAATAACTAGGTTGCTCTGGAGGGGGGAAGCCGAAGGCTTTGAAGATGTCTCGTTGTTTTTTACTGAGTTCGGTCAGCAGTACTGTTCCATTACTCATTTCTATGGTGCGTAGTTTTTTCAGTTCAGCCAACAAGGACGGTACGGAATAGGTTTTCTTGAGAGTTGATTGGTTCAGCACGAACAAGAGACGTGAATACAAGATCAAGGCGATGAAGGAGATGAACAGACGGCCTTCGACGACCTCCCTGGAATGGCCTCGCAAGCGTTTGGCATCAAGCTCGTTTTTCAACGTATCGAAGATTTTTTCCACTTTGTCTTTGCGGCGGTAGATATCCAGCACGTAGTCACGATGCAGGGCCTCATCGTTGGTGAGGATAATCGATTTTCCCATGCGGTTTATGCGTAGGGAAAGGGCCTTCGCTTTCCGAGACAGGCTGGCCTTACCGTCTCGAACTTGAATGGCGTAGAATTTCTCATAGCCGCGCAGTTGACCTCGAATCGCCGCGGCGACGTCCCGGACACGGTAGTAGATGCCTTGTGCGATGAACGATTCAATCTGCTGCAGCCGCTGGATCAAGGCTTCGATCTCGGCGGCGCGCCGCCGCTCTTCAAGATACACGTGGGCAGTGCACGCCACCTGGTTGATCGTGACCGGGCGGCGCAGATGAAACATGGTGCGCTGCCTGAAGGCGAAGCCTGCCAGCGGCGAGGACAATTGCTTGTGCGCCGCCGCCAACACCTGCAAGGAAAGCTTGGTGGTGAAGGGCATCGGAATGACGAAGCGCAAGGCCGCCCCGGCCATGGCCGTAAGGTTGTCCTGACTGTAAAAGCCGCGATCCAGCACCAACAGCGAACTGGACACACCAAGCGAGGTCACCGAGTGCACAATGTTCCGTAAGGTCGAGACATCGTGGATGCTGCCTGGATACACCCGATAAAACAGCGGCACGCCGGAGGGCTGCGCCATCACGACGCCGAAATTGATCTGCGGCAACGACTCGTGGTCGCGATTGTACCCCCATTCCAACAGATCAAGCAGTTCGCCGTAAGAAGACAAGGAGGAAATGTCGAACACCACCGCCTCACAGGCCGACTGGTGACGGGCCCACTGCTCGAAGAATGCTTCGCGCCCGCGATCGTTACGCCCCACCTGCGCGGCAATCTCACTGACGGCTGGTGAACTCGTCGCCCCGACCCCTGGCAGGTAGGCGGTTTCCACCCAGTGACCATACAGATACGCCGGTCGCGACTCGCACACTTCAAACAGCGCCAAATTGAACAAGTCGCGACCGGCGGCGCCAAACACCGACTCTAACAATGCGAGCAGGCCCAACTGCTGGTCGATTTGTCGTAACAGCCAAAGCGCACCAAAGTCGCGGGAGGATCGAGGGCGGGGCTTTTCACGGGGCTTGATGACCGCGCCGGTGTCCGGGTCCTTTTTCCCGAGATAAACGCGCCGCTGTCGCGATTGTTTTTTCTCTGGATCCCAATAGCTCTCCGCTCGATAGAGGTAAATCTGTTTGCCGATTTTTTGTTCGACCAAGAAGCTCATAGTTATTATGATAACTATGCTAAAACAACAAGTCAACAGATTTTTCAAGCAATTGCCTCGCATAGTTATTAAATTAACGGGAATTCAGATCAGCAGCGGAATATGAAACCCAAACAGTGCCTTATCCATACACCCCGGATCGGATCTGCTCATCCCCCCGTCCAGCCCTTGTCTGCCCGGTCTTGCTTGGCGCTGAACCGCGCCATGTCCCCGCTTGTAAATGGATTGGGGAGACCGGAATCATTCTCCCGACAGGGGGATGTGACGATGTTGGAACCCCTGACCAGGAATGGGGCATGACTATCGACCCGTTCCGGGTCCGGGAACAATCGTTGCGGATTGATCGTGCGGTCAGGCGGCGCTAGAGGAACTTCTCTATTTTGGCCTTGCTTTTCAATTCCTCCAGAACGTTTGTCTGCACTTCGGCGCGGGCTTGTCTCGTCAGCATGTCCCTGATGGTGGTCGCAGCTTCGTCGAATGTCTGGGTGTAGGCGGGCTTGAACTCGTCGACACGAATGATGAAGTGACCCTGTTCGGTCGAGATGATCTCGCTGGTCTCTCCGGGTTTCATGGTGAACGCCTTGTCAGCGACCTGCGGTGCGTACATGCGGGAGATGGCTTCCTTGTTCAGCAAGCCCGTTTCGCCTCCCTTGTTGGCGGTGCGGACATCTTTCGAATACTCCGCGGCGACCGCAGCGAAGTCGTCACCCTCGTTCAATCGTTTCGCCGCAGCTTTGATCTGCGCCACGACCTCCTCCTCGCTGGGCGGTTCTCCAGGCGGTTGCATGCCGGGTCGGATCATCGGCGACGAGGAGGTCATTATCAGGTGGATGTTAACCTGGTCGGGCTTGTCAAATTCCGCCGGATGGTTCTTGTAGTATGTCTCGACATCTTCATCACTCACATGCACCCGTTTTTCCGCTTCCGCGTCGTACAATTTCTGAATTCTGGCTTGTTTTTTCACTTCCTGTTCGAACTTGCCCCAGTCCTTCACTCCTGATTCGAAATACTCCTTGGCCTCCTTGGTGGCTCCGAATAACCCCCGCAACTGATCGACGCGCTTGGTCACCTCTTCATCGTCCACCGTGATGTTCCTGCTGTCACACTCCTGCAGAAGCAGGGTGTCACTGATGAGGCGTTCGAGGAAATTCTGCCGCAGATTGTTCAACCTGCTTTCCTGGATGTTGATATCGGGATTCAGTTCTTTAAATTTGTCCACCAGGCCGCCGACACGCTGGTCCAACTGTGCCATCGTGATGGCCTGGCCATTGATTTTAGCGACGATTTGCTGATCGCCTTCCGGTTCTCCTGCAGCGATCGTGTCGGTAGCCGGGGTTTGTTGCTGCCCGCATGCGGCCAGCATAAGTGCGCATCCAACCAGGATGTACGCAAGCCATTTCATCGTTGCCATTATCTTGTCCTCCCTCAGGTTAAATGATCGTATTTTTTGTTTTCATCGAGGCGTTTGACAAGGGTGCTGATATTCTGTGCCTCGTATTTATGGCAGACCAGCACTACATCTCCGGTGTTGATGACCACCAAGTCCCTGACTCCAACCAGGGCGACTGGTTTGTCCATTGACAGGACAAGATTGCCGCGGGCGTGATGGCTGATCACTTCACCCAGCGCGATGTTGCCGTTATCGTCGCCTTCATACAGATCGAACAACGCCCGAAAACTGCCCACATCATTCCATCCGAAATCAGCGGGGATTGTGCAGGTGTCGTGATAATCCTGCATGATGCCGAAATCGATGGAAATCGAGGTGAGCAGCGGAAATTGCGCATCCACCGCCGCGCGTTCGTTTGCGGTCCCGAGCGCCGCCTCGATGGTCTTGAGCCTGCGGTAATCCTCCGGCAGATGCGTGGCGAAGGCCTGAAGTATGGTGTTCGCCCGTGCGATGAACATGCCCGCGTTCCACAGGTACGCCCCGGATGCGACATACCTGGCGGCGGTTTGTTCATCGGGTTTTTCCTTGAATTCCATCACACGGAAGGCATCCTGGCCGGCCACCCGGGCCTTGGGATTGAAGCGAATGTATCCGTAACCGGTTTCAGGGAATCGCGGTGTAATGCCAATTGTGACAATTGTGTCGCTGTCTCGTGCCAGGCTCTCCGCCCTGTCCAGGATGTCCAGGAATATATCGGGCTTGGAGATGGTATGGTCCGAGGGCAGAATGGCCAGGACTGCATCGGGATCGCGATGATGGATCACCAGCGCCGCCAGGCCGATGGCG
>JAFGDC010000274.1 GCA_016932295.1 candidate division CSSED10-310 bacterium | reverse complement strand
TCACATCGAGGTGTTGCTGCGCAGAGCGTTGGCGGACGAGGAGCGGGGTTACGGCGGCCGGCGGGTCGAGGTGGCGGCGGAAGCGCTGGCGCATTTGGCGGCGATGGCTGAGGGCGATGCGCGGGCGGCATTGAATGCCCTGGAGCTGGCGGTGGAGACCACCACCTGTGATGGCGACGGCGTGGTGCGGGTGGACATGGCGGTGGCCGAGGAATCGATCCAGAAGCGGGCAGTGCTGTATGACAAGGATGGCGATGCGCATTATGACACCATCAGCGCCTTCATCAAGTCGCTGCGTGGTTCGGACCCGGATGCGGCGTTGTACTGGATGGCGCGCATGGTGTATGCCGGCGAGGAGCCGCGGTTTATTTTCCGGCGCATGTTGATTTTCGCCGCCGAGGACATAGGTATGGCCGCTCCCGAGGCGCTGGCGATGGTGGAATCGGCTGCCCGGGCCTTTGAATACGTAGGATTGCCGGAGGGTCAGTTCCATCTCGCCCAGGCCTGCCTCTACCTGGCCACTGCTCCCAAATCCAACTCAGCCATGGCGTATTTCGAAGCCTACAAGGCGGTGGAGCAGGAGCAGTCGTACGAAGTGCCGGTGCATCTCAAGGATGGCGGCCGTGACAAGAAGGATTTCGGTCACGGCGCCGGGTACAAGTACCCGCATGCCTACCAGGAGCACTGGGTGGCCCAGCAGTATCTTCCCGAAAAGCTGCTCGGGCACCGATTCTATAGACCGTCCGATCAGGGTCGCGAAGCAGAGGCCGGCCGCCGGCTGGCCCGTCTGCGGGAGTCACAGGCAGCCGCCCTGGCGGAGCGGAACGAGTCAGGGATGGGGCCCAGCACCACCGGACCAGATTACTCCCAGGCCTGGGAGGCATGGCTCGATCGAACGCTGGCATTGTCCGGGGAGCGGCTCAACAGGATCCGCGACAATCTCCTGGACCGTCTTTCGCCTCTCCGGCATGAATTGTTGCTTGATCCGGCCGCGGGTGCCGGGTTCCTGGTCTGGGAGGCGTTACGCCGGTTGCCGGAAGGCGGGGTCATCGCCGTCGAGGAGAATCCAGCCGCGGTGGAGGAGCTGGCCTACCTGGCGGGAGAATTGCCGGATGTGCATCGCCCGTACATACTGCGCGCCGTCCCCCACGCATTGCCGGTACAGGACAGCATGGTGGAAATGGTAGCGGCCCGGAACCTGTTGTTGGGCAATACCCGGCGGCGACCGGTGCTCGATGAATTGATCCGCGTCCTGCGGCCGGGGGGGCGGATCTGTCTGTACGAATCGCTGCCGGCCCTTACTCCTCCTCTTCACAGGATGCTGGCTGCTCCGCCACGGGATATCGCAGAGCAACTGGATCGCATGCATAAGGATCTGCTGGAATCGGGGATGCCGCAATATACCCTGAATCCGGATGGGGCGAACGAGTTGTTCGCGGCGGCTGGTTTCATGCAGGTGGAGGTGGAGGTGGTGGAAGAGCGGCGCAGTCTGTCGTTCACTCCTTCCATCGCCGCCGCCTGGCTGCGCCGTACCATGCCGGACGGCGTGCCGCTGGAACAGGCCCTGCGCGCGTACCTGGACGAACGATTGCTGTCCGCCTACAAGCAATGGATAATGGGCCAGGCCGGCCCAAGAGTGCAGGAGTTCCCTTCATCCTCCATGTGTATCCTGGCGCGCAAGCCGGCTGCCGGGAAGGTAGGCGGACCATGAGTGAAGGATGCGTGTTTTGCGTCTGTCATGACCGGGTAGTATGTGAAAATGACCTGGCATTCGCCATCTACGATTCCTTTCCCGTCAGTCCAGGCCATATGCTGGTCATTCCCCGGCGTCACGTGCCCGATTACTTCTCCGCCACCGGAGAGGAGATCATTGCCATGCACGGTCTGATCGTGAGGTGCCGGGAAGTGCTGGAGGAAACATACCGGCCGGCCGGCTACAATATCGGTGTGAACGTGGGGCGAGCGGGTGGGCAGTCAATATTCCACCTGCATGTGCATGTCATCCCACGCTACCGGGGCGATACCCCCAAACCTCGCGGCGGCGTGCGGCACGTGATCGACGGCCGGGGTGATTATCCGGGTTAGTGCATGGTTCAAGATTTTCCCCTCGTACCTGCTGCTGCCGCCGGGATTGCGCAACAAGTTCGGTATTCAAGAGCCAAAAATATTTGAATCTGCTCATGGCAAGTGGTAGTACAATTCTGTCGCGGCGCGTTCGGTGCGTCGTGACGGGTATGGATGATGAACCACCGAAGGGGGTAGGTGACGAATGACACGAGGTATGCTTGTTGTTGGCTGTATTCTGTGCCTGCTGGCAGCGAATGCCATGGCAGGTGAACCGCACGATGACTCCTATTTCCTGCGGATCATTCCGGACGATTTTCGTGCCGCTTTACGTGATTTGAACGGCCGTGGTTATGACATCGCCGGAGTGAATCACGAGCAGGGAACCATTGACGTGATCGTGCGGGCGGATGAGTACCAGCGCCTGGCCTCGCAGTACGAGCTGGAAGTGCTGGCGACTCCGGAGCAGATGAGAAGCCAGAGGGTCGATGCCCAGTACAAGGAACCGAGCGAGATCGCCGCCATTCTGGCGCAGTATCATACCGACTATCCGGCCATCACGCAGTTGATCTCCATCGGGCAAAGCGAACAGGGTCGAGATATCTGGGCCATCAAGATTTCAGACAATCCCACCTGGGATGAGGACGAGCCGGTGGTGCTGTTCAATGGCCAGCATCACGCCCGGGAAGTCATGTCCAGCGAGGTGGCGCTGGATACGATCGATTTCCTGCTCACCCGGTACAGCTCAAATCCGACGGTGTACAACTGGGTGAACAACCTCGAGATTTGGGTGGTGCCGCAGGTGAACGTGGACGGCGTCTATTACGTGTTTCATACCTATGATTACTGGCGCAAGGATCGCCATTCCCCGCCGCCGGGCTCCAGCTCGTACGGCATCGATCCGAACCGTAATTATCCAGCCTTTTGGGGATCCTGCAACGGCAGTTCCGGAAATCCCGGCGATGACACCTACCGCGGTCAGTTCAGCGGTGAATCATACTGCGTCACCCGCATGATCGACTTCGCCGCGACTATCAAACCCGTGTTCGATATCTCCTACCACAGTTATTCGGAATTGGTGATCTATCCGTACGGGTGTAGCGGCGACATCACACCGGAACACGAGGCGGTGTCCAGTGTCGGTCAGACCATGGCCGGTCTGATTCAGCGTGATTCCGGCGGCATGGGATACTCCCCCGGCACAAGCTGGGAGTTGCTCTATGCCACCGACGGCGGTGACATAGACTGGTACTATGCGGAATTGGGTACCTTCGCCTATGTGATCGAGTTGAACTCGGATTCTCAGGGGTTCCAGCCCGGGTACAATCAGTGGCGCGACAGCACGGTGCAGCGCCTGCGGCCGGCCTGGCAATACCTGCTCAACCGGATCGACGGTCCCGGGATCACCGGGCATGTGCTCGATGCATGTGCCGGGACGCCCCTCGATGCAGAAGTGTCGATCCAGGAGTATCCCCTCACCGCCGATGAGTCGCCGCGGATGACCGATGCCTTCGGCCGGTACTTCCGGGTGGTGGTGCCGGGTGAGTATCATCTGGAAGTCACCGCGCCCGGCTATGCCGATGCCGTCATCCCGGTGACTGTGGGATTGACGCGGGTCAATCTCGATCTCGACCTGGTTCCTGACGGCGCTTATGGTCTGTATCTCGCCGAGTTCACCATCCTCGATGCCGCGGGTGACAACGACGGAGTTCTGGATCCCGGCGAGACGGTCAACATCGAAACCGTGCTGCGCTCGGTGGGGCTCACCACCAATGTTTCGGCGGTGCTGACCAGCGATGACCCATATGTGAGTATCTCGACTGATACCGCTTATTACGGCACCATTCCCGACGGTATGATGGGCACGTCGCAGTCGCCGCACTTCGTGGTCACTGTCAATCCATCCTGCCCGGAACAGCATGTGGTGGAGTTCACCATGACCCTGGCGGCGGATCAGGGTTTATGCATCGATGAGGCGGCCTTTGCGAGCACCGTTTCGACGTATGTGTACCAGTGCCCCATTCTGGAAGAGGATCTGTCGGTCAATCCCGGGTTCACCATCGACAACACCGGCACCGGCGGCTGGGCATACGGCCACCCCACCACCGGGCCGAGCAACGGCCACACCGGCACCAACTGTTACGCCACCAACCTGACCGGAGATTACGGCAACTCCGGCACATTCAAACTGACCTCCACCCCCTTCGACTGCTCGCAGATCACCGGTGTCGAACTCTATTACTGGCGTTGGCTGCGCAATGAATCCGGCTACGACAGCGCGTACGTCGAGGTGTCCAACGACAACGTCAACTGGACTATCGTATGGTCAGGATATGCCTGGGACAGCACCTGGGCCGAACAGAGCTTCGATATTTCAGCGGTTGCGGACGGCCAGCCGCAGGTCTGGGTACGCTGGCGGCTCAATTCCGATTCGTATGTCACTGAACTCGGGTTCTACATGGACGATATCACTATCTGCGGTGAAACGGCTCCCATCAATCCTCCCACCCCTGCTCCCACCTGGACGCCCACACCGGATCGAACGCCGACTCCCACCGTAACACCAGTACCTCCCACCGTAACACCTGTACCTCCCACCGAACTTCCGTATACTCCCACGATTCCGCCCAATCCCACCGAACCGCCTGCCACCCCCACCACGCCGGCGCCCACGACCACGCCGGAACCCACTGCCACGCCGATGGAAGGCGGATTCCACGCCGACCTGATGCTCAACTCGAACCTGTTCCGCGCCGGCGAGCAGTTCCTCCTTGAGCTTGACATCGACAATGAGAATGAAGAGACACTGGTTCTGGAGCAGTACGTTATTCTGGATGTATATGGCGCTTACTTCTTCCATCCGTCCTGGAGCGTGTCACTGGATTTCATGGCCAGGATGATCAGCCCGGGGTATTCCGCCCGTGAACCGATCCTGGATTTCACCTGGCCAGAGGGTGCCGGGGCTGCCCAGGGGCTCATGTTCTGGTTAGGATTCCTGCGGCCCGGCACGATTGACGTGGTGGGTGAAATCGACTTCGTGACGTTCGATTACGAGTAGTTTTGACGGCAGTCCGTGCGGACATGCACAAGAAGAAGGCCAAAGGGCGCGGCTGGCGCCACGCGCTCCTTTGGGCCGGCCACTCAATCAGGCTGTGCGACGCAAGGATGTAAATTCGTCCCGTTGGCTCGGGTGTAGCCAGGCCGTTTCGGCCTGGTTCCATTCCTTCAAATCGAGTTCTCGGGTTTGGGAGCGCCATTCCCTTCGGACTGCCCTGTCTCGCACGATTCTTCGGAAGGATTGCGCAGCGGAACAGAAGGTCTCGTAAGCCCTTCTGGATATAGTGGCATCAACGCCCTTTCTAATTTAATCATGGTGCACATATGCCAAAGCAGTATCCACTGAAATCGAACAAAGTAAACATCCTGTTCCCCGGCCACGCTTCTGGAGAGAGTGCGGATCGGCACCACGAAGCGTGGCCGGGGCGATCGACCATGTGAATTTCGATTACGAACAGGACGGGCAGAAGGAACAGGATAACGAGACAGCCGGTCAGGTGAAGCGGCCGACAGCCATGCGCAGGGCGTCTTCCAGGTCCGGGTAAAAAAACGTGAAACTGCGTTCCCGCAGGCGTTCCGGTATGACCCTCTGGCCCTTGATGAGCAGTTCTTCGGCCATTTCTCCATAGGTGGCGCGGAGGGCCGCCGGCGGCACCGGAATGACCGCGGGGCGCTGCAGGACCCTGCCCAGGACCGCGGCAAAGACGGCGTTGGTCACCGGTGCCGGCGCCACCGCGTTGTAAGGACCGCGCATGTCGTCATCGTACAGCGCCTGCAGGTAGACGGCGAGCAGATCGTCCAGCGCGATCCAGCTCATGTACTGGCGGCCGTTGCCGATGGACCCGCCGAGTCCCAGTCTGAATGGAGTCAACAGCCTGGGCAGGGCGCCGCCGGCGCCGCTCAGGACGATACCGGTGCGTAGCATCACCACCCTGATGCCGGCCGCCGCCGCCCTTCCGGCGGCATTTTCCCAGGCCACGCATACCTCTGGGAGAAACCCGCTGCCCGGGGGATCGGCTTCGGTCAGCCGTTTGTCGCCCGGCGTGCCGTAGTACCCGATGGCTGAAGAAGAGACCAGGACCGGCGGCGGCCGGCGCAGGCCCGCCAGGGTCTCGGCCAGCAGCGCCGTGCCTCGCTCCCGGCTGTCGCGGATGGCGCGTTTCCGGGTTTCCGTCCAGCGCCCGCCGGCGATGTTTTCGCCCGCCAGGTGAATGACGCCGTCCAGGTTTTCCAGCGCCGCATAATCGATTTCACCGCGTTCCGGATCCCAGAATATCTCGTTCTCGTTCTTCACCGGCCTTCTCACCAGTTTGTGTACCCTGTGCCCGCCGGTGGTGAGAAACGCCGCCAGCGCGGTGCCGACAAGACCGGATGCGCCGGTTATCGCCAACGACAACCTGGGCCGCTTCTCGTACCGGCCGTGGCGCTGCAAATCCTCCTTGATCCGACGATGCCGGAAGATGAACAGGCTGCGCAGCCTGTCCTTGGTGAAGGTACCCAGAATCGTGCCGAGCGGACCGAAGGGAAAACGGTAGCGCAGGTGGTCCACCAGTACGCAGGAACCCTCGTCGCGGGGTGTGAACCGGTGATCGTGGCGCCAGGAGGCGAAGGGACCACGGACCTGTTCATCCACGAACCGACGGTCCTTTTCATACAACGTGTGTCGGGCCACCCAGCGCCTGGTTATCGGCCCCAGCCGCAGTTCCATGGCCACCTCGCCACCCACCCTGATGCCGCCGCTTTTTTCCAGAATCCGGATAGATTCCCAGGGCGGCGCCAGGCGCTCGAAAGCGCCGGGCCGCGCATGCCAGGCAAACACCTCCTCCACCGGGGCGTACACGATACTGCTGTGTGTGAATTCGGGCATACCGCCTCCTTGCGGTGAAAGGCCCATGGCGAATCGAAGGTGCGTTTCGGTCCCGACCGGTCTTGAAAGGTTCACCGCATGCTGTCACCAACGTCTGAAACAATGATGGCAGAGGCGGGTGGGAGTCGTCAACGAGGGTCACCGGAGTTTGTATCCGTCTTCCGGAGTGGATTCCCGGATGGGAAGAATGGCCGGGCAGGCGGCTCGGTGGCAGTCGGTACGACGAACTCTGAGGCAACCGTCGGCCGACGTCCTTCAGAAATCGGCATGATCCGCGGTACAATGGGGCCGTTGGGAGGTGCCTATGGGTTTCGAACCGAGGATTTTGGGCAGGACCGGAATGAAAGTGGGGCGGTTGGGGGTGGCGGCGGCATATGGCGCGCCGGCGGCGGCTTTCGAGGAGGCGTTCGAGCGCGGCTGTAATTATTTCTATTGGGGCAGCATACGCCGCGGTGGCATGCGGGATGCGGTCAGGAACATCTGCCGCGCCGGCAAGCGCGATTCCCTGGTCCTGGTGGTGCAGAGCTTTTCCCGCAGCGCCTGGTATCTGGAGCGTTCGGTACACGGCGCCCTGGCGCGGCTGGGTTTGACCAGCGTCGATGTGTTGTTGTTGGGATTGTATAACGGACCACCATCCCGCCGGATCATGGAGCGGGCGCTGGTGCTGAAAGAGCGCGGTGTGGTGCGTTGTATCGGCCTTTCCGGACATAATCGCGGCGTGTTTCCACGGTTCGCCGCCGAGGGTGAACTGGACGTGTTGCACGTACGCTACAGCGCGGCTCACCGGGGTGCTGAGGAGGAAGTGTTCCCCTCTATCGAGGCGCTCGATGAGGAGCGTCGTCCCGGTCTGGTGAGTTTCACCGCGACCCGTTGGGGGCAGTTGCTGCGGCAGAAGCACATGCCGCCCGGAGTGACCGCGCCGCGGGCGGCTGATTGTTATCGTTTCGTCCTGACCAATCCGGCGGTGGATGTGTGTCTGAGCGGTCCATCCACCCGGGCGCAGATGACGGAAGCGCTGCATGCCTTGACGCGTGGACCGATGAGTGAAGAGGAACTCCGTCTCATGCGGCGTATCGGCGATCACCTGCATGGTCGCGTGCCGGTCGAGACGGGCTAGGCCCCGGAAGACTTTCAACATTGTCGTAACAGCCGCGTTATTCGCGGCGTGGGGCAAATCTCAGTATAATACCGGTTGACACTGTTGCAACCGGTGGATAGGGTTGCGCTGGAGGCGGTGATGATAGTTGAGGGGAACATCGTCACCTCTGGTGACGTATACAAGGGACAACTGGAATTCGACCCCCGCTACGGTTTGATCACGCGTGTAGGCACCGATTTGGGGAAAGCTGATCTGTTGGTGGAGGGGTTTGTTTTTCCGGGATTCATTGATCGTCACGTGCATGCAAGAGAGTACCCGGCGCCCACTTTGATCGGTCCGAAGGAGCAACTGGAGCGGGATGCTCAGTTCACCAAGGAAGATTTCGAAAGTGTCGGACGGGCGGCGATCAACGGCGGTGTCACGTACATCGTCGAGATGCCCAACAATCCCTATCCGCCGGAGACCAAGTCCGCGTACTACAACAAGCGGCGGCTCACCAGGAAATGCGGCGTGCCGGTGTTGCTGTTCGGTCTGATCACCGACAACAATCGTCCCTTCGGGCATTTTCCTTACAAGATGTATCTCGATTATCCGGGCACCAGGCACAATTTTGCGGATGATAATGAAATCGACCTGGCCCTGAAGCGATTTCGTGGTACGGCGGTGACGTTTCATTGCGAAAATGCCGCGATCCTGGAAGCCAATGCACATCGTAAAGGCGCCGCGGCACGGCCTCCCGAGGCGGAAATTCGTGCCATAGACCAAGTCCTCGAGTGGACCGGGCGTTACCGGTTACGGACTCATATCGCCCATCTTTCGACCCGGCGCGGCCACGAGTTGATCGAGGCCTACAACCAGGGCAAGGGTGAGAACGAGCGGGTCACCTGCGAGGTGACGCCGCACCATCTCGCGTTCAGTCTCGATGTGGCGGGTATCTTCGAGGAGGATGTGGCGTTGCGCAAGTTTCCTTTGTGGCGGTTGTTGACCATGAAACCGCCGTTACGCGGCGAGGAGGACCGCCAGTACTTGCTGGCGCGTTTCAAGGAGGGGGCCATTGATTGCCTGGCGACTGATCACGCCCCCCATACCCTGGCCGACAAGAAGGCCGGCGCCCTTGGCGTGCCAGGTCTCGACAGTTTCGGATTGTTCGTGAACTGGCTCATGACCAGGCACGAGGTGACACCTCAGATCATCGCCAGGACCTGTGCGGAGAATCCCGGCAGGTTCGTCAACGAATTCATCGGCCACAAACGGGGTCGATTAGAACCCGGATACACCTCGTCTTTCACCCTTCTCGATCCTCATGGTACCGGGGCGCGACGTAACTTTTCCAAGTGCTCGTGGACGCCGTACCCGAATGGGATCCTGCCTGGGGCGGTGGTGGAGACGATCGTGGACGGCGCATTGAAACGCTCGGCCTTGTATAGTGGTGCCGAACCCGGGTAAACCGTCTGCACGCAGGGGGGAGTCATGACGCAGGAGGGGGACATGAAAGGCCGGGATGTGCTGTCCATCAGGGATCTGACGCGACAGGACATAGACTACATCCTGGCCAGCACCAATCGTTTGAAGGACGTGCCGGAAAAGGAAGGCTTGCTTGCCGGAAAAGTACTGGCCATGCTCTTCTTCGAACCTTCCACCCGGACGCGCGCCAGTTTCACCCGCGCCGCGCTCAACCTGGGCGGACGAGTGGAAGGATTCGACAATCCCCGCACCACCAGTCTTGAAAAGTCGGAATCACTCTGGGACACGCTGAAGATATACGACGGCTACGGCTATGACCTTTTCGTCATTCGTCACCCCTACAAGGGCGCCGCACGGCTCGCCAGCGATGCGGTCTCGGCACCGGTGATCAACGCCGGCGACGGCCCCAATCAGCATCCCACGCAAACCTTGCTGGATCTCTATACAATCATGGAAACCCAGGGCGCCATCGACAACCTCCGCATCGCCATGGTGGGCGATCTGGCCAACGGCCGCACCGTTCACTCCCTTACCGAAGCCCTGCTGCTCTACTCCGGGTGTCACCTTTATTTCGTCTCCTCGCGTGACCTGGCCATGCCCAATCATATAGTGAAACGGTGTCGGGAGGCGGACAACATCACGGTGGAGGAGGCGGCCCGCATCGAGGACGTGATTCAGGAAGTGGACATACTGTACATGACTCGAATCCAGAAGGAGCGATTCACCGGCTATGAAACCCTGTATGAGAAATTGAAAAGTATCTACCGCCTGAATCCAGATATGCTGGAAGGAGTCAAACCGAACCTGCGGGTGCTGCATCCGCTGCCGCGGGTGGACGAGATCGCGGCCGATGTGGATGCAACACCTTATGCCTATTACTTTCCACAAGCCAGGAACGGGCTGTACGTGCGCGAAACGCTGCTCGCCCTGGTGACGGGGGTATTCAGATGATCGGCGGGTTCGACAACCGCACACAGATGATCGACAAGATCAAGGACGGAGTGGTGATAGACCACATCGCCAGGGGTAAAGCCGTGCTCATTTCCTGGTTGCTTGGTCTGGATCAGCGAGCCGGCGCTTATCACTATCCCATCGCCATCGGCATGAATTTCGACTCCCGCCTCGGTCTCAAGGATTTCATCAAAGTGGGTAATTTTCGGCCCAGCGCCGAACAGTTGGCTGCCGTCGCCCTCGTAGCGCCCAATGCAACCATCAACATCATCGAGGAATACGAGGTGGTTTCCAAGTTCAAGGTGAGTGTTCCCAAGGAGGTGGTGGACCTGGTGATCTGTCCGGACCAGTTCTGCATCACCAACCACGAACAGGTGAAGAGCCGTTTTCATGTCATCGCGGAATCTCCCCTGACCCTGCGGTGTCATTATTGTGAAACGTCCTTCTATGACAAGTTGATCAAATTCAAGAAACTGGGGTGAGTATGAACGCCGTCATGGAACCATTCTGCCATGTGCCGTTTCATCAGTTGGAGCGCTACGCGGCGGTGATCGAACGGTTCAAGTTGCCGCTGGAGGTGTACCTGCCGAACCATGTGGTGCGGCGCCAGGAAGACCGCGATTATGCCGTGGTGGGTGAGTGGCTGACGGCCTTGAACCTGCCCATCACCGTGCATGGTCCGTTCCAGGATCTGATTCCCGCGGCGTATGATGACGACATCCGGGAGCTGACCATCCGCAGGCTGGTGCGGGGTGTGGAGGCGGCGGCTCTGCTCGGCGCGGAACGGTATCTCCTGCATCTCAATTGCGAGCCATGGAAGTACGATTGTGACGAATCGGGCTGGCTGGAACATGTCATGCGTACCCTGAACACCGTGTGTGAAGAACTGGACAAGCATGGCATGGCGCTGCTTATGGAGAACACCTTCGAGTCTGATCCGACCCCGTTCCAGAGGGTTTTTTCCACGCTTGGCTACCATCGGGCCGGTTTCTGCATGGACATCGCCCACACGGAATTGTTCTCGAAAGCGCTGGCGTCCAAGTGGGTGGAGGCGTTGATGGATCGTCTCGTCCACGTCCATATGAGCGATCATCACGGTATCTTTGACGAACATCTGCCGCTTGGCAGGGGTACCATTGATTTTGAGTCGTACTTCGATTTGTTCAGGCAGTACGGCGTGGCGCCCACCTTCACCTTCGAATTCGGCGGCATCGAAGCCATCCAGGAATCCAGGGGTTACCTGCACAGAGTGTGGTGGGGTGCCGCGGATTGACAAGTTGCTGACCATTGTTACCTTTTATTGAGGCTTCTTTTGGCTCACTTCAACCCGCCGGGCATGATTCAAAGACGAGCGATGGCATCCGGAGAGGAGAATCCCTGGTGGTCGATCCGTAGCGCTTGTTGTGTTACTCGTAGGAAAAATCGCACCAGCCGATCTGGCCCACCAGGTCGAAGGTGCCCGGCGTGAACATGGCCGTCCAGAACATGATGCCCTCGGCCGCGCCGGCCCCATCCGGCCAGGTGAATTCCAGAATATCATCGGTCCGGCAGTCTTCTGCGTCGATGGTCCAGGTCAGAAAATCGAGTTCCTGGGTCCAGCCGGGCCAGAACCAGAAAGATCCGTATACATCCAGCGCGATGTAGACATCGACTTCCAG
>JAFGDC010000273.1 GCA_016932295.1 candidate division CSSED10-310 bacterium | reverse complement strand
CTCCGAGGAGCGGTTGCCCGCCACGGTGTGGATGTGAACGAACGACTGGCCGGCGAAGAGGCGCAGGTGGGTGAACCAGCCGTCCGCGTGCGCCAGGGTGAGCTGCTTACCCGTTCCCCACACCGGATCGTTCACGGGGGCGGCCGATACGCTTTCTATGTACAAGCCGAAAGCCACCCGGGGAATGACACGAAGCCCACCGGGCTTCGCCTCCAAACTCAGGAGCTGTCCACTGACCTCAACGACGAGGTGGTCGTTCTCGATCCGCAGCGGCGCCGTGGCGGCCTTGCCGGGAGCCTCCCCCGCCTCGGCACCCCATCCCATGAGGACCGTACCACACCATAACCAGCGCCACATGGTTCACCTCCGTACCACGCAGGATCCGGGATTCCTGTTCGCAAGCGTCGCCTCCGATGGTACGCCGGCCGAGAGATCGGGTCCAGGCTGTTGTCGACACACAAGAGGTGGGCCGCGACCATGCTCGCGGCGCGATGCCCGTCGGCGAAATAGTCGCCCGTGTGGCCCCGGGCCAGTGCATTCAGCCCGAGGAGCACCAGAGGCTTGTCGGAGCCGTCACGATCCTGGCCGGCCGAAGCCGTCCCGCCGAGGAAGGCGCCCGCCAGCAGTCCGCCGACGGCGATGGAGCGTGTCACAGCCGGCGGCTCACGACGATGCATCCGGGGGCGGCGTGGGCTCACGCTCCTCGTCCGCTTCGAGCGGAAAGCTGAAGACGGTCGACAGATCGATCGCCAGTCCAGGGAAACGCGCGCTCGTGGGCGTCTCGTTCCTCCGGAACACTCGCTCCACCCGATACGTCGCCCCCTCCAGGACGTACACCTCGACCAGGCGAGGCGGCCTACGGCTTCTCGATCGACAACGTCCGCTCCACCGGCGCCGCAGCGCGATGGAGTATCACTTGGGACCTGAACACACGTCTATTTTAGTAGTGACCAGAACTACTATCGTTCGGCACACATCACCGCGCACATGCCGCGGCGGGGAACGAGGTGCACGTCAGCGGCGGACTATCGAGCGTCGGATCAGGGCCGCACTGCCCGAAAGGCTGCGCCAGTTCGCCCTCTCCGCCAAAGAGGAACCCGAGCATACTGATAGCGTCGGCAATGTTGACGTTTCCGTCGTCATTGCCGTCGGTCGCGTTCATGCACGGCGGCTCGGCCTCCCCGCCGAAGAGAAAGCCGAGGAGGGCGATAGGATCGGCGATATTCACGGCGCCATCGACATTCACATCCCCGCGAATGAAGTCGTCCCCTCCAGTCCCTCCTTCGCACAGCTCTTCCGGATTCTCATACAGTTCGAGGATTTCAGCATCGCTGAGCGCTGTATCCCATACGGCGATTCTGTCTATTCCGCCGGTAAAGAAGGTGTTCTGACCGCGGGGGAAATCCGCGCAGCTGTAACCGGCTTTGAAATCCCCTACTGCGCCATCGACGGTACCGTTCAAAGCCCACGTCTGGAGATCCCAGTCACTCCTGCTGCCATCCGCGGCGCCATCGATGTAAATGGTCAGCGCATCAGTGGTGCCGCCATCACCATTGAACTCCACCGTAACGGCCACGTGGTGCCACTCGTCATCGAAGACATCAGTGCACGTACTGCACCCTGCCGCGCCGACCCAGCCACAGTCGAAATAGAGGTTGCCGGCAGCGTTCAAGACCAGGACCATGGCCCCCCGGTTCTGTATATCGTCCCAGCTGATGTCACCTATCGATTTGGAGAAGATCACCCCCGGCATTCCCACCTCCGGCCGTATCCAGGCCGCCCAGGTGAAGTCCTCGTGGAAATCATATTCGGGCCGGTCCCCATCATCGAGAATGATCAGGTCATCCACGCCGTCAAGCCAGGGAGCCTCTCCGGACACGTAGCCGTCATCCCAATCGGGATCACCGACCAGGGTGCCGTCGTTACCGCCCTGTGAATCCGTGACGACGTCTCCATCTGCTTCTTCGAGGCACCACAACCCCTGCAATCCTCTTTCCCGCTTCTTTACGGGCCAGGACGCCTGAACCGGTCCACCGACGCCATTATCTATCTGCACGGTTACCGTGAACGTCTCAGGCGCAGGATCGGGAACGGCATAAACGACTTGCGCATTGTTCTCAATCACCGCATCCGCCGGTTCAATAACCGTGAGGGTCGGAATCGGAAAACCGGTAAACGTGACGGCTCGCCGGTATGCTCCTCCCGGCGTATAGGTGTCGCCTTCCACCGGATCGGGGACAGAGGTAAAGACCGGTGCTTCATCCGGAGGCGGCGGGCATACGGATTCCTCCAGGAGCTCCTCGATTTCATCCGCGCTCATGGGGTAGTTGTGAATCTGCAGATCATCCAGCCGGCAGGCGAAACCGTCATTCAATACCAGCTGCTCAATCATGTTCGCAGCAGAGATGACTCCGGGGTCCAGGATCCTTTGCCCCATCAATTCACCATTCATGTAGGCCTTGGCTTCGCGATTTGCGGCATTGAAGGTGAAGGCCATGTGGTTCCATTCACCGGGATTATACGAAAAGACATCTGGCTCAATCACAAGGTCACCCTGATTCCAGGCTCCCTCTGCAGGGCCATGGACCCTGAACCACACGCCCCCCTCTTCCCGCATCATGACCCTCCAGCCGCGTGTACCGTAGTTGCCATCGCTGAGGGTAATGGGTTCGGCATGCATTCGCTGGTCGGCGTTGATCCAGAAGGCCACGGTCAGGTCGGGCTGGTCGCTTATTCCCGGGCCGCATCGCACCCGGTTGCCACCTGAGACATAAATCGCACCAAGGCTACCGACCTGGCCCGGCGTAATCCACTGCGGACTGTTCTCGAATACTCCATCGTTGAGACCGGTGAGATCGTGAGCGATGGCGCCTTCTCCCTCCTCAAAGCACCATGCACCGAGCAACTCCTTGGTTTTCTTTTCAACCATCCAGGAAGCCTCCGCAACACCCTTGGCGTCATTGGTGGCCCGTATGGTCACCGAGAACGTCTCTGCTACCTGGGCCAGGTCGACGGTCAATATACCATCGGTCAGAGTGGCCCCTGCGGCCGGGGAGAGAATCTCGACCAGCGGGGCGGGGATGCCTCGTATTGATAGCGTGCGCGTATACGTTGCCGCTCCTTCAAAGTAGTAGTCAATGTCCTCTGGAGGAGCGCCTGCGATTTCAGGTGCCATGCCAGGACAGGTGTCGGCAGGCTGAAGCGACATGTTGTCAATATAGAAGGGACCATTGTTCTCGTTCGTCCATACATCCATACCGAGCAGCTGGTTCGGGTTGCCGTTGAGGGCGAAGTTCTCGACTTCTCGCTCCCCATCCAGGTAGAAGTTCCCGTTGTTATCATCGATATCGAGAAGCCAAACAAGCTCGACCCACTGGTCAGTCTCCAGGGGTATCGTGTTCCCCAAGATCTGTACTCCCGGACCTCCGCCGTCCAGCATACCTATCGTGACATCTCCCGCCAGGAACTGGTATGCACCTGCGGAGGGATCACACACGTACATCGGGGCAAGCCATGCTGCGCCGACAGCGGCGGAAGGAACAAATACGTTCATCTTCAGTTCCCAGCAGCCGGAACTGGTGTCCTCGGCGAAGACGGGGATCATGTCATCGTTACTGTCGAGCAGCATGCTTCGGCTGTCTATGGCCTGCACACTGGTGACGGTTGCCGAAACGGCAGGATTCTGATCCCACGTATCCCAGATGCCCTGCCCTCTGATCTCTGAATCGAGATCATAACTCTCGAAGTCCTCCACCCAGTCTGCAGCGGCAAAGCCCGAGAAAAAGAAACAAGGAACGATCAGTCCGAGAACAGACCGACGGCTCTTTCTGCGCATACAACACCTCTCTTGTCTTTCGAAGAAAACGACCGTATTCTCTATCCATACGGTACAGTGTACCTCAACAGTCGAGGTATAACCAGAGCCGGGATAGCAGTGGGCCCGACGACCGATCGCGTCGATGCGCAGTCACCTAACACGGGCTTCGCCCGTAACCCAAGGCGGCGGCGACGTTCGACGCCCTGGCTCAGTCGATCAGGTTTATGCACGCCCGCCGCCG
>JAFGDC010000272.1 GCA_016932295.1 candidate division CSSED10-310 bacterium | reverse complement strand
CGGAAATCCGATGGAGTGGGAACCGGGCACGCCTCACAGGCTGCCGTGTATCTGTTCCACGAGCGGGTGGAGTGAATACGGCACGGTCAGGTGGGCATGGCAAGTGAGATGATTCCCTCACCTGGCGGGGGGGGCCGTGGAAAGTGGGGGAGAAAAGAAAAAAGGGGACCGGGCGAAGCCCGATCCCCTCTTGTGAAGGTTAGTTAGATCAGCGGCGTTTCTTTAACACCGAACCGACCAGCATGAATCCGAAGAGAATGATGGTCAGCAGTATGCCGGCGGGGGTAACGGTGGGGATGGGAGCCGGGGTGGGAGAGATGGTTGGGGTGAAGGTGTAAATCGGTGTTTCGGTTGGAGGCGCCATGGTTGGGGTCGGTGGAACTTCAGTGGGTGTTGGTTCCGGAGTCGGCGGAACATCTTCGCAGCAGATGGTCAGAACATATGGACCACCGTCGAAGAACGCCCACTTGGAAACCATTATGTAGTAGGTGCCGGGGGAGAGCGTGGTGGTAATCAATGAGTCGGTCCCCATGGGGTTGCCGCACGGATCGCCACAGTCGCCGTTATTGTCGTCGCTGTAACCCAGCTCAGTGATGCAGTCAGCCGCATAGAGCGTGACCTGGGAATCCAGATCCTTGCCGAACGGCCACTCGCAAGTGGAGTCATCGGCGAACACGGCGATGTGAACCAATTGTTCGTCCAGGCCGGCCAGGGTGAATTCGTAGTAATCTTCCGGATCGATCTCGTCGACTGCACCGCAGCGGCTCTCCTCGCACGCGATGGTGTTCAGGTTGGTACCGGCATCCGCGCAGGAGTCGTTCGGTTCGATTTCGGACGTATAGGGACACGGCACATAAGTTTCACAGCAGACTTCCAGTACGTACGGGCCGCCCACGCCGAAGTTGAAAGTGACGCGGATGAAGTAGGTGCCTGGGGCCAGCACTCCCTGTGCCATGGAGTCGAAGTTGACCGGGTTGCCGCAGGGCGCCACGCAGTCGCCGTCATTATCTTCATTGGCATCCACCACCGTGACGCAGTCATCCATCAGGATTTCCACGTAAGGATCCAGGCCCTTCTGGTACGGCCACTCGCAGTTGGAGTCATCGCCGAACACAGAGGCGTAGACCTGCTGATCTTCGGTGCCTTCCACAACGAGCATGAAGTAATCGTCGGTATCGAAGCCGTCCACTTCACCGCAACGGAATTCATTGCAGCCGATTTCGTTGTTGACGGCATCCACGCAGGTGTCGTTGGGTTCCACTTCCGGCGGATAGGGGCAGGTTGGTTCGGGGGTGGGGGTGATGGTGGGGGTGGCACTCGGCGGTGCCTCGGTGGGACTGGGCAACGGCAGGCAGTCGTTGGCGTAACCGGCGGTGAGGTAACTGTCGCAGAAGTCGGTGGCGTTGTCGTCGGTATCATAACCGTCGGGATACCTGGAGATGCTGTAGTCCACGCCCGGTTCCGGTTTGGAGACACCCTCGCCGCAGCCGGGATCACATTCCGTGCCCCACTGAACCGCATCGATGACCGTGTTGAAGTACACCAGTTGGACGCCGTCGCATGGTCCGTTCTGCAGGTTTTCCAGGCAACTGTCGGCAATCAGATTGGCTTCGGTCACGGCGCTCATGCCAATTACGAAGAAGCCGTTGGAATCGATGCTGTATCCATCCATCAAGATCGTGCACTGAACCGAGCAATCCTGATTGAGTGGCTGGACCAGGTAACCGTCCAGCGACAGATCGGCCGGACCATACAGCTCGACGTAGCTCTCGTCGTCCGTATCCGGATCATCGTAGTACACCTCGTTGATCACGATGATCTCGGGGGTCGGTGTATCTTCGGGAGTTGCCGTGGCGGTGGAAGTGGGCGACAAGGTCGGGGTCAGCGTCGGGGTCAGCGTCGGGGACGGGGTTTCAGTCGGGGTCCTTGTGGCGGTCACGCTGGCGGATGGCGTCAGGGTCGGCGTCAAGGTCGCCGTCAGGGTCGGCGTCAAGGTCGGTGTCAGGGTAGGAGTCAGGGTCGGCGTCAGAGTGTCGGTCGGCGTCAGCGTCGGGGTCAGTGTCGGACTCAGGGTGGCCGTGGGGGTCAGGGTCGGCGAGCGGGTGGGCGTCAAGGTAGCAGTCGGGGTCAGTGTCGGGGTCAGTGTCGGTGTCCGGGTCGGACTATTGGTGGGTGAGAAAGTGGGACTCAAAGTGGAGGTAGGACTCTGTGTCGGTGTCCAGGATGGACTATACGTGGGCGTGGCGGTCGGCGTACGGGTCGGGCTTATGGTGGGTGAATAGGTCGGCGTATAGGTGGGCGTCATGGTCTGGCAGAACACCTGGATAGTATACGGACCAGTGGTGCCGTTACGTCCGTCGACCACGAAGTACACCCGGATGGGACCGGTCGTGGTATAGTACGCCGCCGCATCGCCCCATGTCTGGCATTGGTTCTCATCGCAGGAATTGAGCACCAGGATGTCCAGATCACTGGTGGCACTCAAACCGGCGTTCAGCTGCCAGGTCTGGCCGCTCGGCACGTCCAGGTAGTGCACTTTTTCGAAGGCAGGATAACTGTAGGTGTTGCAACTGTAGTTCGTTGCGGTGTTGGTGCCTGGTGTCGTGTTGCCGGAGTAGGACACGCCGCAGGTCAAGCCGATCGCTCCTGAACAATTGAGAGCCCTGTCGCCTTCCTCCTCGATTACACCCAGGTCAACGGCGCTGAGTTCTCCATCGTTCACGGCGGCTCGGGTACCATTAACCCACAACCCCACGCCGATCATCGACATCAACAGAAACACCAACGGAAATCCCAACAGTTTTCTCTTGATTGTCATAGTCACCTCTCTCCCAAAATCGCGAAGTTAACTTCTAAAGAGCAAATAATTCAACATGTTAGCAAGACAAACCCACTTCGAGAAGTCAGGGGACACAGAAACCCCCTGTGATGTACGATAGAACCCGCGGGCAATGTGTGCACACTCCACTCCTCGAATTGGATGATTACGTAATCGACTCGATGATCCAATTTACTAGTTTATTACAGGAGCGCTACGGGTGATGTCAAGGGATTCTTCACCAGGAAATGAATGGAACGGGAGCATCAACCGGGCGCGGAACCGCATCAATAGTCGTAACTATCAAAAATAAAAGAATTTCAATCATGCCGTACACAAAATTGTATCTCACCGCCCAGCACGACTATTTTGAAGGAATAGCATCTCCGGTGACCATCGACCCTGGAGGATACGTCCCGAACCCATCAACGGGAAATCGAGCGTGGGGAACGAGGGAACGACCGCCTGCACTCGTCTGTGCCCGGAAAGCAGGGGAAACGGAGACCGACAACTACCCCTTGACCGCGACATCCACATCGCGGCACAGCACCCATGGAAGCAGGTAACTGCCGGTGGAACCTCCAAGCGCACCGGTCCACGTACGATCCCGACTGAAATCCACCAGCTTTTCCGCGAACAGCCGGTAGAAATTTCCGGAGATCATCACATCCTTGACCCGGCCAAGGCGCCGTCCGCCGACCACCTTGTATCCAAGTCCGATGGTGCCGGCGAAGTCACCATTGATGAGGTTGCCGAGCAGTATCCCGGTGATATTGTCGACTACCAGGCCGTCTCCCAACAGGTTTTCCAGTGCATCCAGCGACAGTTCGCCGGGAGCCATCACCAGGTTGGAAAGGTGCGGCGATACGCCCACCGAATACCCATGAGTGAGCAGCAGCGCACGGCGGCGATAGCCGTTGCCGGTCGAGTCGAGACCGAGCTTCGCGGCATTCCGGCAGTCCAGGAGATACTTACACAAGCGACCATCCTTGATGAGATCAAGCCGGCCGCAGCCGGTGCCCTCATCATCCACGGGATTGGAATTGGTGCCGTCAGGATGGAGTGGGTCATCGTACAGCACGATACGCGGATCGAACATGGCGACGCCAAGTTTACCCACGAGCGGCGAGGTGCCTTTTGCGATATTGGCACCGTTGATCCCCTCCTGAAAACAGATGAGGATATCGGCAACCGCCCTGGGAGTGAATATGACCCGCGCCTTGCGCTCGTTGTACGGCACATTTCGGCGCCCGATTTCGAGTTCCCGGATGACCCCTTGCAGCAATTCCCGCTGGTTGGTGCATGGCTTCAGCCCGGAATAGGTCTCGTACACCATGAGGATGTTGTTGCCTTCGACCAGTTGGCCGCCGACCCAAAACCCGAAGCTGGAACGGCGATACTTCGCATCCACGCCATGGCTGTTGAGCACCGCCACTTCTTCCACATCCACGCCATCGCCGCAAAACGTCAGAACCGCCGGATCATAACGGCGCATCTCCTCGATCAGCTCATGACCCATCGCCACCATGTCCTGAATCAAGTATGCCTCGCTGCGGTCATCATAGAGCGGCAGATCCGCCATGCCGCTGGAACCGGGCAGATGGAATCCCGCCGGCTCCGCCTCAGCCGCCAGTTCCAGGGTTCTCTCCACCAGCCGGGGATAGGTCCGCGGATTGGAGGAGGAAGACTGGGCGAGGCGGCCATTTCGGATCAGGCGCAGGGCAATACCCGTGTTGCGGCGCAGAGACGTGGACTTGAGCAGGTTGTTGGAGAATCCCACGCCGCTGCTGCGCCCGTCGAGAGAGACGATTTCGAATTCATCGGCCTTGCCGGCCAGCATGTCGCGTATCTGCTTCATGTCACTGCCCCCCTATGACGACGTCCCTGATCCTGATATGTGGCGCTCCCATGGCTACGGGTAGCGGGAACTGCTCCCCTTTTCCACAGCCGCCGCCAGCTTCATGGATGGTGAAATCATTGCCGACCATGTCGATGTTCTTCAGCGTGACAAAAAGATTGCCGGAGAGCGTCACCCCTTTCACCATCTCCTCTATTCTGCCATCACGGATCATATAGCCGCGTCCCGCGGTGAAGGTGAACATCTCGCCACCCTGGCCGCCCATGGCATCGCAGGCGTACACGCCCAGTTTCACATCCTTTATCATGTCCGCGAAGCTGGATTCACCCCTGGCGATGCACGTGACCCGCATGCGTGGTATGGGCGGATACTTATAACTCACCGCCCGGGCGCTGCCGGTCACCGGCTCGCCCAGTTTGCCCGCGGTTTCCCTGGTATGAAGGCGGCCCACCAGGATGCCGTCCTTGATCAGATCGGTCCGGCCGGCACGGACTCCTTCCTCGTCATAGACGATGGCGCCCCTGCTGCCCTCCGCCAGGCCCGTATCGTAAATGCTCAGGATCGATGACCCAAACGCCTTGCCGATTTTCATGATTTCCTGCAAGCGCTCATTTTCGTAAACCTTCTCTCCCTCGCTGGTGTGCCCGAAAGCTTCGTGTACGAAGGTGCCGGCCATGGCCTGATTGGCCACCACCGTGTAGGTGCCGCCCTTGACCGGGGGCGCATCCAGCAGGTACACCGCTCGCTGACAGGCAGCCATGAGCTCATCTTCATGGCCGAGCAGCACATCGAAGTCGTCAGAACCGCCGCAGCCCACCATGTCCATCTGGGTCTGCCCCTTGTCCACGGCGATCGCCACCAGATTGCACCCCAGGTCGCGACGTTCCTGCTCGATGACTGAACCATCGGAATTGCAGAACAAAATCTTCCGGAAGGAGTCGCCATATGACACCGACGACGTTGGGATACGGGGATCAGCGGAAAGAATCAATTGATTGTACCGGCGAAGAATCTCGATCTTTTCGGAAAGCGGCACCGCGCGAGGATCCCTTTTCAACCTGGGTTCAACCATATCCTTCACCACCGGCGCCGGCGCCATGGCACTGGTTCCCTTACCGATGAGACGAGCCTGGACGATGGCATCGTTCACCCGTGCCGCCAATGCATCCAGGTCATTGAACGTGACGAATCCCCAACTGCCTTTGTACAGCGCCCGCACACAGCCACCCAGTTCCTCGGCCTCCCATAACGTGTCAAGATTCGCGCCACGGAACGCGATCGAGGTGGATGCGGACTCCTCGATCCGGATCTCGAGATAATCGCATTCCACCGCATGCTTCTTCAGCAAGGATTGCACCATCGATTTCATCGGAAACCTCCATTTGTTCATCCGGGTGCCGGGAGTGTGTCCCATTGCAGTTCGGAACCAAGCAGACTGTGAGGAATCATGAAGACCGCGAACATGACGGCAGCCGCCACGATCACCCAGGCTCTGCTCGGCCGGCGCCTCAACACGCGCACGAAAGGAAAAAGCCAGGCGATGAACGCCAGCAGGATTTTGTTATCGGTGAGATCATGGCCGAAGGGGAACCCGGTCCAAAAGGCTCCGAAAGCATAGTATTGAACCAGGGGACCGAAGATCAGCCCCCCCAGCACCAGGGCGGTCATGACGGCTACGGTGAGCGCACTGATCCCGCCCTCCGGCCTGATCGCCTCCATGCCGGCGCGATTGGCCAGAAGCATGGCGCCGAACATACACAGCACGTGCGGGATGAGCACAACGGCGGGCACAGCGCCCTTGTACCTGATGACGGCACAACCTCCGGCGCCGGGCAGTTCCACCGTCTCCGCTCCGGCGGTAATCCGCAGGTAATACTCCATTTTCCCTGCGGGAGGCAGATGCGGGAGAATCACCCGCAGACCACTATCCGGTGCCATCGGCAGGCGCTGCCAGGGATGATTGGAAGGATAGTGCCGCCAGACAGCCTCGCCGGTCGCTCCCGCCGGTGCGGTCACGACCACTTCTTGTCCACCTGCGCCGCCATGAGTGCGAGGCAGCGCATACGTGAAGCGCTCACCGGCAAGTGTGAATTCCCCGCGCATGGGATGGGTGGGTCCCGTACGGCGCTGGTAGGCCGCGGCCGCCAGGGTCAATGCCAGAGCCAGTCCCCACAGGCCTACACCGGTCAATCTGCGCCGCCAATGAGCATGGTGACCGGAGTGAGCCGCCCTCATTCGACCCGTTGCTCCCGGACAACCTGAGCGAACCTTCCCAGTTCTTTCCGCACCGCCCGTGCTCCCAGGTACCGCCGGACACTCTTGGTCATACCCTTACCATTGCTCACCTGTACCAGTCCTGCCCCTCCGAGCCCATTCTTTCGCACCAGCCTGACAAACTCCGCCTTGGGATTTTCCGTCCACCCCCGATGGTAAACCATACCCATTACCAGGATGGGCGTTGACAGGGACGGCGCCAGATCCGTCAGGACCGATTCCTTGAAGCGTCCCTCCAATTCATCCAAGTGGCGTGTATGGAACGCACAGGTTTTTTCATCACCGGCACAGCCGCCCGTGCCGCCGTGTTCATCGATCCAGTGCTGCCATGAGATGACCGGATCGATAAGCATCAATCCACCGTAACGCTTGTCTTCGGCGACAAGACGCAATCCATACCACGAGGCGGCGCCGACCGCACAGATCACCGATTGCCTCCGGCGAAAATATCTGAGGGTGGCCAGTTGATCCAGGACGACCGGCAGCTTCTCCTCCAGTCGCTGACAGATGCCGGACCGGCCTGAGAGGTGATCCAATCCCTCGTAGTCAATGATGATGACACTATAGCCGAGCTGCTGAAAATACGCCGCCAGCTCGTCATAGTCATGCGCGGCGGCCGTACGCGGATCAGGAAGGATGATCACCCCGGGATTGAGCCGGATCTTGTCCTCCGGGTGAATATACCGGAAGAAAACATCACCGCCATCTTTTAAAAGGTAGACATATTTATAATCCACGCCGGCACCGGCGGCCATCCCGCATAACAGGAAAAAAACGGGGATGACGGCGAATCGGCTCCACCCCGGCTCGGCTGTAAGGCATCTCTTTTCATGCCCCATGATCATTCACTCCTCTCGGTAAACATCAATCGATCCCGCTGCAACGGGGCGGCGGACCAATCGAACGGGATCTCCTGGTCGCCTTCATACAAAGATCTGTACTCATGCCAGTTGAACAACACTCGCTGCACATACTCCCTGGTCTCGCTGAAGCCGATAACGGCAATGAAACCTTCTGGCGTAGCATCGAGACGACCGCGACGCCACCTTGCCAGACTGTCCTCACCGCCGTTGTAAGCCGCAACCGCGCAAGCGACGTCCCCATGCCGCTCGAGAAGCCGACTCAGGTACGCCGCGCCGAGCAACAAACTGACGGCAGGATTCAACAGCTCATCTTCCTTGAACTCCCGAAACTTTAACTGCGCCGCAATTTCCCTGGCGGTATACGGCATGAACTGCATTAAACCACGGGCACCGGCCCATGAAACCACCCCGGTCGCCATCTTGCTTTCGGCACGGGCCACCGCCAGCACCAGCCATGGATCCAGGTTCAAAGGACGCGATGCTTCAAGGGCTATATCAGAATACGTATCCGGAAACAACGAGGACCTCACAAGCGGCGGCAGCAGGTCGATGCTGACGTCGAACGGCCAGAGATCATAGAGCCGGGAAGCGGCCGCCAGGGCTTCATGCGGCTGCCCACCATGCAGGGCGATTTCCATCAAGGTAAGGATCGGCATCAGTTCCCGGTAATTGGAACCGCGCGCGCGATACCAGTTGAGCAATTGCATGGCCAGTTCCTGGTCGCCATGAAAGAGCAACTCCGGCAACAATGACAACGATTCCGGGAGGCCGCCTTGAGCTGCGGACGCGCCGGCCGGTTCGTTCCCGGGCTCGTGTCCGATCGGCGCCCTTGCCTTGAATGGCTCTGCATACAACTCCCGCCAGCCGGGATCACCGCTCATGGCAAGCCGTATTCCAGCGACAGCGGCCTCAAGTGCGGGACCGGCAGGCAGCAGTGACAGCTCGTGCCACATCGTCCCGACCGGCAACGGAGTCCCCGCTGAACCAGTGGGGGGAGGCGCCGCCGACACAATCACTGTCGGATCCGGCAGTTCGTCCGCCAATTCCGTGGCGCGCGCCGCGGCGAAAGTATTGGGATGCTCCCGCCGCAACCGTGCGAAACATGAACGCGCCGCATCCGAATCATTGTAGGGTGCCGCCGAGAGCAGCTTGCCCGTCCACAGTAACGCCAGCTTCCGGTATGAACTGTCGGGGTATTCATCGATCACCCGCTGCAACGCGCGCCTGGCCTGATCGTGCTCACCCGCGGACAGACATGAAGTGAACACACTCCACAAACAATCATCGGCGAAATCCGAGTGCCGATGCGTATCCGCCACCCGCCAGAAATCCTCCCGCGCACGCACTTCATCCCCCATTGCCTGGAAGGTCAAACCCCGGGAATAAAGGACCTCACCAATGACCGCGCTTCCGGCGGCATTGGACAGCAGCCGATTATAGAGCGCAAAGGCTGCATCATACTCTCCAAGCATCCGATGGGATCTTGCAGCCTGCATGATGATGCGCGCCATCCATGCGGCGCCGGGAGACTCCTCCAGCGCCTGCCCGAATGCCTTCACTGCCTT
>JAFGDC010000271.1 GCA_016932295.1 candidate division CSSED10-310 bacterium | reverse complement strand
CTCGATACCCAGGTCGCCGCGCGCCACCATGACGCCGTCACAGGCTTCCAGGATGGCGTCCAGGTTGCGCAGGGCGTTTTCCTTCTCCACTTTAGCGATAACCGCCACCCGTCCGTCCAGATCATTGATGGCGGACCGCAACCGGCGCACGTCATCTGGAGTCTGGACAAAGGACAGCGCAACGAAATCCACTCCCTGCCGGATGCCGAATGCCAGATCCTCCATGTCCTTTTCGGTGGGGGCGCGGCAGCTCAGCATCGCGCCCGGGAAGTTGACGCCCTTCCGCGAACTCATTTTCCCGCCATGGAGGATACTGCAGACCAGCGCGTCCGCCTGCCTGTTCTCCACCCGCAGACGCACCAGTCCGTCATCCAGCAAGATGATCGCGCCGGCCGGGAGATCTTCCAGCAACTGCTCGTACATCACCGGCAAGGAAAGTCCGGGGTCCTCCTGGAAGACTCCGCCGGCGGTCAGACGTACGTACCCCCCGGTCTTCAGCTCCACACCCGTCTCCGGCAGGTCCCCCAACCGGATCTTCGGACCACTCAGATCCTGCAGCAAACCGATGTTACGGCCGGTATCCTCACGCAGGCGCTTGATACGGTCTATTACCTCACCATGCCAGGCATGCGTTCCGTGCGAAAAGTTGAGGCGCGCCACATCCATGCCGGCTTCCGCCAATTCCCGCAGGGCATCGAGAGACGCGGTGGCGGGACCGATCGTGCAGACGATCTTGGTTTTTCGGATCATGATTGGTTGCTCCACCATCCGTCTCCGATCTCCTCACCCGGCAACGGCGCTCCGGCGCCGGCACTCAGGCGATGGTGATGCGATTATCCAGGTAGACGTCCTGGATGGCGTGGAGAATCTCCACGCCTTGATCCAGTGGTTTCTGGAAGGCCTTCCGGCCGGAAATCAATCCCATGCCGCCGGCGCGCTTATTGATGACCGCGGTGCGGACGGCCTGCGCCAGGTCGTCCTTGCCTGAGGCTCCGCCAGAATTTATCAGACCGGCGCGGCCCATGTAGGAATTGATGACCTGATACCTGGTGAGGTCGATAGGATTGTCGCTGGAAAGCTTGTCGTAGACCGAATCATGGGTTTTGCCAAAAGCCAGGGCACGGTAGCCGCCGTTGCACTCAGCCTGTTTCTGTTTGACGATATCCGCCTGGATGGTGGCGGCCAGATGCACTGCCTGGCCGGTAAGATCCGCGGCCGTGTGGTAGTCATGCTCCGGAGTCTTGAAGGCCGGATTGCGGAGATACGCCCACAGCACCGTGAACAAACCCAGGCTGTGCGCATACTCAAACGTTTCGGAGACCTCCTGGATCTGCCTGGTGGATTCATCCGAACCAAAGTAGATGGTGGCACCGATGCCGAGAGCACCCATGGAGAATGCCTTGTCCACCGAACCGAACAACACCTGATCGTAGCGATTGGGATAGGTCAGCAATTCATTGTGATTGATTTTCACGATGAAGGGGATCTTGTGGGCATATTTCCTGGCCACCGCTCCAAGGACCCCGATGGTTGAAGCGACCCCGTTGCAGCCACCCGCGATTGCCAGATGAACAATAGCCCCGGGATCGAACAGTTTCGGGTTGGGTCCGAAGGCACTGCCGGCTGAATGTTCGATACCCTGGTCAACCGGTAATATGGACAGGTAGCCGGTACCGCCGAGCCGCCCCTGATTGAAGAAGGTCTGCAGGTTTCGCAGCACCGGCACGGGCCGGTCGCTTTGCGCCATTACCCGGTCGATGAAATCAGGTCCGGGTAAATGCAGCATCTCCTTCGGCACCACGCCGACATGGTCCAGGAGGCTATGGGTTTCTGTCTTCAACAAAGCTTCGTAATCCAATTTCATGTCTGTCTCCCTGAGTACGTGCCATCCGGTTCATGCTGCCATGCACCGTCAAGTCTGAGCCATTCTGAGCCATTCTGAGCCATCCAGAGCCATCTCCGCGCACCACCGGATGCGACTCGTGCGTGATGGTTGTGCGGCGCACACCAAGGAGGTTAGAATAGCATCAATCAATGAAACTGGTCAAAAACCCGATCGAATCGAAAGGCGCCTGGAGGATCACATGAAAAAACGTTTGAATACACTATGTTTAGTGCTTCTAGTGGGGATCTCCCTGGGACTGCCGGGTGGCTGCCGCCACTACCCGCCACCACCCGACAAAGCGCTGGAAGCCATTACCGTGATACCGGTCACCGTACTCTTCTTCAACGACATCCATGGGCATCTCCAACCCTTCACCATTGTTCAGGATGACGAAAAGATCGAGGTGGGCGGCATTGCCAGGCTGGCAACACTGATCACACGTATCGAGGATGACAACCGCGCCGCGGGGGCGTTGACCTACACCCTGATAGCCGGCGATATTCTGCAGGGTACACCCATGTCCACGGTGTTCATGGGGAAACCGGACATTGAATGCTTCAACATGATGGGAGTGGACGCCATCACCGTGGGCAACCATGAATTCGATTTCGGGCTGGAGAACTTCCTCTTCCTGAAACAACACTCCCGACCTCCTTTCCTGAGCAGCAACGTGATCTGGAAGGAAAGCGGCGAACTGGTCTGCCAGCCCTACGTGAGCCTGCCCATCACGGATAATCTCAACCTGACGGTCATCGGAGTGACCACGGAACAGTTAATGACCACCACCAAGCCGTCGAACGTGGCGGAATTGGCCGTCACGGATGCGGTGACCGCGGTGCGACGGATCTACGATGCGGTGGAAGGGGGCGGACCGGTGATACTGCTCTCCCACAGCCGGGCCCGCACTGATGAAGCCATCGCCGAGGCGGTGCCGGAACTGAACGCCATCATCGGCGGCCACGATCAGATCCTCCTCAATCCCCGAAAGCTGGTGGGAGAAGTGCCCGTCTTCCAGGCGTTTGAAAAGGGAAAATACCTCGGCCGGCTCGATTTCTCGGTGGATACAGCCACCGGTGAGGCGGAACTGGTGGCATGGGAGTATCTTCCCATTTCAGCCGACATCCCGCTGGATGAGGCCATCAACGCACATGTCGAGCAGTATCACCAGCAATTGGATGCAGCCTTTCAGGAAGTGATCGGTAAGGCGCTCGTGTTCCTGGATGCAGAGCGCGGGCGGATCCGGTATGAGGAAACGAATCTGGGCGATCTGATCACCGACATCATGCGCGAGTATACCTCGGCGGACATCGCCCTGCTCAACGGCGGCAGCTTGCGGGCCAGCATTGCGCCTGGAGACATCACCGTGGAGGATGTGTTCAAAACCATGCCGTACGCCAACGAGGTGGTGGTTCTGGAATTAGATGATGATACCATCCTGGAGACGATGAAACGGTCCGTGAGCGCCACCCGGGAGGAGGAGGACGGCGGATTCCTGCACATCTCGGGCATGAGGATGGTGATCAGGGAACGGAAGCCGATGGTGGTGACTGTCGCCGGCGAACCGCTGGAGGCTGGAAAAATGTACCGGGTGGCGGTGACGGATTTCATGTCCACGGGCGGCGACGGTTATCACATGCTCGTGGATGCGCCGTCATACAAGACCGGTTCTCCCTTGCGGGAACTTATTGTGGATACTATCAGGGCGAGGGGTGAGATCAGCGCCGCGGAGGATGGACGCATCACGAGAGAGTAATCCCCGGGGCGACTTCCCGCGGACGTTTCAATCCGCAGCGGCGCACCAGCGGCCGGTCCGGGCGCGGCCGGACTCTCACATTCCCGATGGCATGGTGCGTTGCCGCCTGAAATGTGTTAAGAGAATCCTCATCGGTAGCTTGCTCTATAGTGAATTCACCAGGAGCGGAATGGAGCGGAACATGGGGACACGAAATCAACTTATCGTGCTGCTGTTGATGATTCTGGCGAGTGCCTGCATCCATCGGCCTCCGGATGGCGGGCCGTTGTCGCCGCCACCGGGGCAAGGCGGATCGACGCTGATTCAAACACCCTGTCCGGATGCGGACATCGGCGATGGAGAGTTGACCGATGCCGATGAGCCGGTAGTCAACGGTGATGAAGCGCCACCACTCGGCACGCTGTATTTGTTGAGTGAAGCTCGCAAGCTGACCATAGAAGGCCTGGAGCATTACAAGGCCGGGCAGTTCGATGATGCCAGGCTGAAGCTGGACAATGCCATGATCCGGCTGACGGAAACAGAGATCCCCGATGACATGAAAGTGCTGGAACTGCTGGGAGTCAACCTGCCCAATTCCTTCCAGGGATATGATCTGGCGCAGATAATGGACAAGCTGGAGACGCTCAGCGGAAGCGATTCGGAAAAGGATGACGACACCTTCATCGAGTGCCAGGTTCGCCGAATGTTCCTGACCTTCGGCGAACCCTTCCCAAACGAGGAAGGACTGGCCACCGTCAAGGAAGAGATACACCGCTACATCCGGTTTTACCAGACTGACGGCAGGGAATTTTTCACTCATGCCTACGAACGATTGCCCAAGTATCGACCGATCGTGGCAGAGGTTTTCGCCGAGAAAAGTCTGCCGGAGGATCTGATTTACATGGTGCTCGTGGAAAGCGGGTTCAAGTGCCGCGCTTACAGTCGGGCCAGGGCCCGAGGTATATGGCAGTTCATCGCCGCCACCGGCCAGCGGTATGGGCTGCACGTTTCCCATCGTTACGACGAACGCCTCGATCCAATCAAGTCAACAAGGGCCGCGCGGGAATATCTCCTGGACCTGATTGGCATCTTCGGTTCGAAATCTTTTTTCCTTGCCATGGCAGCATATAATGCAGGCGAGGCCCGTATTTCGAACTGTCTGCGGACGTTGGACAACCCGTTCGAGGACAGGACATTCTGGCATATTCGTGACTGCATGGCCCTGGAGACCAGGGAGTATATTCCCAAGATCATGGCGGCGGCGATGATCGCCAAGGATCCCAAGCGATTCGGATTCGACCTGCGCACGCTGGAAGAGTTCGATACACAGTATGATATTGCGGTGGTGCCGTCGGTGGCCCGCATCAGAGACGTGGCGAAGGCGCTCGATCTTCCTGAAGAGGAGGTGCGAGCCCTGAATCCCGATATTCCCGCCGGCAACACGAGCACACCCGTGCAGAATTTCCCCATCTACATTCCCAAGGACCGGGAGATCCTGACAACCGGTGTGGTGTACCGCCTGGCTGATGTGTTCACCGCCATGCGCGCGCCGGTTCCCACCACGGCTCCGACGCCGAGCGATACTCCGCCCGGAGACGGCACCTTCACTTACATCGTGCAACGGGGCAACAGGCTCGATCAGATCACCCGCTGGTTCGGCACTTCAATTGAAACCATCCGCATGCTCAATCCATCCATAGGCATTCCAGTCCCCGGCGACCGCCTGCTTCTGCCTGTCGGATCACCGCCTGTCTCCAGGATCGCATACACCATCAAGCGCGGCGACACCTTGCAGACCATCGCCCGGCGGTTCGGCGTGGAATACCAAATGCTGGCTGACTGGAACGGCCTGGATCAGCCCTACAGAATCATTGCCGGGGAGACGTTGAATGTGTATACGGGTGGTTCCGAAACGACGGAAGGTGCCACCAGGATCACCTATCTGGTCAAGAAGGGCAACTACCTGTTCGCCATCGGCGAGGCGTTTGACGTGGATTACAGGAAAATCATGCGTTGGAACAACCTGAGACGGGGCAACATCTATCCCGGACAGAAACTGGTGATACATCCTCCCCGTCCGGTGTATGAAAAAACCCACGTGGTTCAGAAGGGCGAATATCTTGCCATGATCGCCGAACGATACGGCGTCTCGTTGCAAAGCCTGGCGGTGGTCAACGGGGTCGCCAGGGACGCTCTGGTCCATCCGGGCCAGGCACTGGTGGTGTACACCTTCAATCCCTGAAACCTGGAGGAAGGGCTCCGGGGAAGCTCCGGGCTGAGGCTGGATCATTCCCGCGCGGTGTAACATGCTGATTTTCATCACTCTGGTCAATGATCAACATCGCCATGCCATGTTCCCGATAACACGGTCTGTATCAGGATCGTGATGAGGGAGCCAGGCCTGAACGGGATCACCGGAGTCACAAGAACGACGGAATGCGCATAAAAGCGGTGACGACCAGATGACGAAGAGGGGAGTGGGCAGTGACGGCACATTCATGTCCTGGCGTCAATGTTTCTGAGGAGGTCCGACGTGAACCGGCCGCATCGCCTGTTCGCCCCCGGTCATGTGCCTTTCGATTGTCTATACCCCGCGTGATCCCCGGCGCCCAGGCGCGTTACGCCCCTCACTCAACCAGTGGGGTTCCCCGGCGTTGGGCGCAGTACCTCTCCCTCATGGCGCGCATCTCGGTTTCATATGCACCATCCCTGAAATCAGGGAATGTCCAGGGGAAGGAATCGAACCGACCCTTAAAATAGAACAGGGTCAAATCGGCGTAAATGCCTTTCTCCAAATAGATTTTCTGGCCATTGAACTTGGTCGACGCCAGCACCATCTTGTTGTAGTCCAGGTAGCCGGGATCAAGGTTCACCACCCGGTGACCGGCAGCCGCGAACTGCTCCTCCGCAATCATGGTCCAACGCTTCATGTCCGCCAGGATACCAGGTGACATGAGGCGCTCGAGTGAGATAAACCGCCGCCAGAGATCCGCACCCATTTCCTCCTCGTAATAGCGGGACACGAGGAAACGAACGGGCGCAGTCACGAAGTCGACCGGACCGCAGTGCGTTGTCACCTTGTCGAGAAGCGCATCCCAGCAAGGCAGCGCCAACGGTGAAAGGACAGCGATGAAGTATTTTACGGGATCCGGTTCAGTCAGCACTCCTTTTCACCCTTATGTCTTTTATCTTCAATCAGTTCTCTTGCCGATCGAATGAGATCTGAAGATATCCCGAAGAGTGCTGAAACCTGGCTTTCCAGGTTGTCCTTCAAGCGACGGTTCACCTTGCTCTCGTACCGGATGAGGCGCAGCCGGTCGTTATGCAGATAGATCTGGCCCCTGTCGTCTGCTTTCGTGATGACCATCGAATTCATCATGTTCAACCCGAACGACCGCTGCCAGAAATGCAGGAACTGCTCGTCGCTGACCTGTTGATCCTTGAGTCTGTAACGCCACACGACCTTGGTGGAGCTGACCGTATACAGGTCCACAAAGCTTCCGCAGAGGCTCCGCCGGTATTCAACCCGGTTCATGTAATTTCGCGACCGTACGAAGCCGCCGGGTGGCGGCAGGAAGACGGGATAGGGAATAAGGTATCCCGGATCCAGCAGCACTTTGACGGCATCCAGTTTAACCATGATGGCGCAATGGATGTCACGCTCGTGATGCATGTCAGCCATGACGATATAGCTGGTGAATCCATACCCGTCCAGGATACTCCTGAGGCAATGAACAAGTGAGAAGCAGGTGCCGCCTGTGCCATGGTCGCGGTAGCCTTCCAACAGCTCCACGGCGCCCCGCAGACGCTGCTCCGAATCACTGTAGAAATACTGTTTGAGGATCTTGGTGACGTTCTCGTAGGGTATCTTTGAAAACCCGTCGGCAATGGCATACAGCAACTGTATTCGATCACCGCCCGGTTGTATGTGGCACACGCTTCTGAATATGCTCACCGCCAGATCGGGTGAGTCACAGACGGCCGAGATGGCTTGCGGATCGTAGTTCATATCATTCCCGTGTCACGACCAGGTACGGCCAGAAGTGACTGCGCTCCCCCGAACCGCTGGTCATTGCAATTTGAAAGTCATATGTGCCGGCCAGGCCTGTCTCGATGGCACCTTCCGTGGTGAAGCCAAAGATGCCGTCGGCCGCGGCGAAATCGCCGTGGCCGCCGTCATCCACCAGCATGACGCCGGTGGCCTGGCGTTGATGATACAGTTGCATGGTACTCCCATTTGCGCCGGGTTCGGCGAAGGCGGTGACGGTGACACGGCTGCTGGAATGTTCCCGCAGCCACGTGTCCATGAAGCCTGCCGCGTAAATACAGGGTTTGACGGCGGGATCGGCAGCAGTTCCGGCGGCCTGCCTGAAGCCTTGGAGAATGCGCATGAAGCCATGCACTCCCGAAGTATCCACGCCGGCAGTCGCCGTTTCGGCCGTATGGATGGTCAGACCGGGCCAGGTATCGCTTACAGCGCCGGCGAAATCGGCAGCCCTGAGCTGCAGGTGGTATTCTCCGTCCAACAGGCCGGGCGGCACCGGAATGTTTTCATACATATACACATCGGCGTACCGGGATGCCGGTAGTTCCGCCACCGGATCTCCGTTGAACAGGACTTCGACGGATCTCACGCCGTCACCGTCGGGATCAACCACCCAGGCCACCATGCTGAAACTTCCGCCGGCGGCGGTGGAGATATGGGAATCGAGATACCCTGCGGCCAGGATCAGCGGAGGAGGTTCAAAGGGGGTGGGTGACGGGGTTGGGGTGGGAGTGGCGGTGGCGGTGGGACTGGGTGTGGGAGTGGCGGACACGAGGGCGTAGAGACGGCTGTCGAAGGAACCCACCAGGACCCGGCCGTCCTCTCCGATGGCGGGAGCTGAAGCGATGAGGTCGCCGGTGGCGAACCACCAGGCGATCCTGCCGTCGGGATGGAAGGCGTAGAGTCTGCCGTCTTCGGCTCCGGTCATGACGATACCGGAAGCATCCACGGCCGGGGCGCCTCGACAGGCGATGCCATCGGTCCAGGACCAGAGCGGTGTGCCATCGGCGGTCACGGCATGAAAACCGTCGGCAGCGCCCACGTAAAGTTCACTGTTTGATCCCGCCGCCGCTGACGTATATGGCGCCGCGGCGCCGAGATCCATCGTCCACCGTGGTGTGCCATCGAGATGCAGGGCAATCAACGTTCCGGCGACAGTGACGAAAAACACGCCGTCCGGTCGTACCATGATGGCGGAACGGACATGAGCGGTAGTTTCATACCGCCACAGTGGGGTGCCGGAATCGAGGGAAAACGCACTCACCGCGCCGCCGGCGCCGCCGGGACCACCATCACTGCCGATACAAATCATGTCGCCGCCGAGACCGGGGGTCGACCAGGATGGTCCGCCCAGGGCCGCCTCGAAGCGCAGATCACCACTCGGCTCCAGGACCAGGAGCCGCCCGTCCAGGGTACCGATGGCAATGGCGCCGCCCGAGGTGACCGCCGGCGAGCTGCGGCGGATGGCGCTGTCCGTGGAATAGGTCCAGAGAAGTCCGCCGCCGGCATCGAGCGCATAGAGCTTCCCGTCGAGGGCACCGAACACGACCGTGCCGTCGGGCAACACGGCCGGCGTCGAATCAATCTCCGCGGTCGCGGCAAACCGCCACAGCACATCCCCCTCCTGGTTCACGGCCAGCAGAGTGCCGTCATAGGATCCGAAGTACGCGACACCTCCATCACTGATGATGGGTGCCGCCGCGACCACCGCCCCGGTAGCCTGCGACCACAGCAGTCCCGGTCGGGAGAAAACAGTGTGCGGGGAGCGTCCGGTGTTGCCTCCATCATGCAGGAAGCTCGGCCAGGCCGCGCCCTCCACAAGCCCCGCCGCGCAGACCATGCCACACAGGAAAACTGTCAAACGACCCTGTCTCATGCTGTTCCCTCGCTTATATCAACCCTACATCGTCACTATATCAAACTGCTCGTGATGTAGCGAGTCCTCGGATTTGATCATCACCTTCCAACCGTACGCTTCCTCCAACTGCTCGACAAGTTCGCGCTGATCGCTGCGCAGCAATCGCGCAATCTCGGGATTGACGCGCAACGTGACCTGCGGACTTTCAATGGTGGCGCCGACCTTCTGCAGTTCGCGATACACCTCGTATGCCACCGCCACCGGCGACTTGATCATGCCCTCTCCGGCACAATATGGACAAGGTTGGCCCAGGGACCGCTTCAGGCTGCCCCGCACCCGCTTCCTGGTCATCTCCACCAACCCCAGTTCGGTGAACCCGTACACGCAGGTGCGCGCGCGATCATGCCGCAACACCTCATCCAGAGCCTGCAAGACCTTGCGCTGGTCTTCCTCATCGGTCATGTCTATGAAGTCGATAATAATGATCCCGCCGAGATCTCGCAATCGAATCTGCCGGCCGACCAGCTTGGCCGCCTCGATATTGATCCTGGTGATGGTCTCCTCCAGATTCCGCTTGCCGACATAACGGCCGGTATTGACGTCGATGGCCACCAGCGCCTCGGTTTGATCGATGACGATATAGCCGCCGGATTTGAGCCAGACCTTCCGCTGCAGTGCCTTCTCCACCTCGTCACCAATGCCGTATTCCTCAAAAATGGAGGTGTTCTTGACATGCAGTTTCACCCTTGAGGTCAGGTGGGGGAGGATGGTATCGACGAATTCGACGCAGCGCTGGTACTCGGTTTCCGAGTCGATGATGAGGCGTTCCACATCATTGTCCAGCAGGTCCCGCACCGTTCGAAACAACGGATCGAGATCGCGATGGATGACGCTGGGAGGGCGAGCCTTGTCAGCCCGATCGAGGATCCGCTGCCAGAGGTTGTTGAGCGATTCCATGTCCGACTTGAAGTCCTCGGGAGCGCGGTTGCGCCCCACCGTTCGCACGATGTACCCCAAGTTCGGCTGACGTAATTCGTTGATCCTCGCTTTCAGACAGCGACGCTCTTCATCTTCCTGGATTCTCTTGGAAACACCCACGTGGTTGACGGTGGGCATGAAGACCAGGTACCGACCTGGCAGGGTGATATGGGATGTCACCCGTGCTCCCTTGTAACCCATGGGTTCACGACTCACCTGCACGAGCACTTCCTGGCCTTCGCGCAGCAGTTCGTCGATGGACGCCGACAGGATCGGTTCGATGGCCGCACCGGTATAGTCGTCGACCCCCTCCTCGTCTTCACCGCGTCCCAACAACTTCGCGAACTCCTCGGTATTGTCGAACACATCCATCACATAGAGGAACGCATCCTTCTTCAATCCAATATCGACGAAGGCTGCTTGCATGCCGGGGAGCACCTTGGTCACGATCCCCTTGATGATATTGCCGAGATGGCGTTGGTGGGTCGGTCCCTCGATGTACAACTCGACCGGAATATCATTTTCCAACAACGCGATACGCGTCTGGTTGGGTTCCGCATTGACAACGATTTTCTTGTTCATATGGCAATCCTCATATCAGGTGACCGGCTGTTCCCCGCGCCGGTCGCGGAAGAAACCGAGCCGGACGAGGCGCAACTCACGCTGCTGCCGGCGATCAAGACCGCACGGCAGACCCATCAAATCCAGGGGATGAACCGACCTGGAGTCATCGTGGGCCAGCACAATCCGCATGGTGATCTCAGCCTCTTCCTGTCGCGACAAGGTGCTGTCACAGATGGCACCTCGCGGGTCATAACCGATTGTCTCGCACATGCCCCGCCATGCATTGGGCTCCCCTTCGTTGTAAAGCCTTGTCAAATTGAGCCAGGCATCCACACCATCCGCAAGCAGCCGCTGCCTGATCGCCGCCGGCATGTGAACGTGGTATACAATGGCTTTGATCATCTTGGCGAATCCTGGGTAATTTGGCGGAATCACCTGCGCTCCGGTGAATCGCACGCCGGCGGGAAGCTGATTGTTGATACGCTCCAGGAAGCTTTCGACGCTCATCCGCCGAACCAGCCTGATGTCCACCAGTTCATGCAGGGACTCGGCGCCCACCGGCAATGGCGGGCCATAAGTTATTTTGGGATGCGGGTTGAACCCGGAGGAAAAGGCCACCGGGATGACCGCGCGGCGCAGCGCTTTTTCCAGCAGGCTCATCCAGTCGAGGTGCGAGATGAAGCGCACCTTGCCGGTTTTCGTGTGCACTCCCCTGATGACATGTGCCGGCGGTTTCTCCTGCTGCCCGGGCGTCCTCGCCCCCGGTGCCTCACCCGTCGGCAGGCTCCTCACGAGCTGATTGAGGCCGGCCGGCGCATCCGCGGTCCTTGTTCGAATCAGTTCTTCCACACGCTCCTGATCCTGCAACACATATTTCGCCCGTACCG
>JAFGDC010000270.1 GCA_016932295.1 candidate division CSSED10-310 bacterium | reverse complement strand
TGCCCTTCAATCCCACCGGGTACATGCCCACCAGGGAAGAGGCTTTCAGAATGCGTGACATTTTGGTGGCGGCGGCGGACAGTCGGCGTTCACCATTGGTGGTGGTGTTGGATGACGCCTATGAAGGATTCGTGATGAGCGAGGAGGCGCTGCCCTGTTCGCTGTTCAACCTGCTGGTGGACGCGCACCCCAATCTCATTCCCATCAAGGTGGATGGAATCTCCAAGGAGTTTCTCTGGTGGGGTGGCCGGGTTGCGTTCTTGACGATGGGTTTACACAGCCAGCATCTGAGTAGCGCCGCAGTATCGCCGACAACCGTCGCGAAGCGTCGTGACGAGCTGTCAGCGCTCTTTGAATATAAAGCCGGAGCGGTGATCCGCAGTACGATATCAAACACCAATCGACCGGTCCAGGAAGCCTTGCTGCGGGTCATGCAGTCCAGGGAGCGGTTGGATGGGGCACTGGCGGAACGAGCTGCCTTCATCGAGATTCTCGCCCGGCGTATCAATCTGTTTAAACAACTGCTGTCCACCCTGGATTCCAGGCTCATCCAGCCGGATCCCTTCAACGCCGGGTTTTTCCTTTTCCTCAATCTCGCCCCGGAACTCAGCGCTCAGGAATTTGCCAGGATCATGTTGGATTCGTATAAGGTGGGCGTGGTGCCGTTCGAGGACAGCGCCAGGGGAATCAACGGCTTGCGGATTACGTTCGCCAGTATTCCATCCGCGCATATCGAGCGGGTTGTGCAGGCCATTGCCATGACCCTGAAGAATCTGGAGATCCAGCACAAAACGAATAAATAAATGAGACAGTTGCATGAGGAAATGGTAATTCACGAAGAGTGGTCACTGAGGAAACTCACACCGTTGATCGATTTCCTATTCCTTGTGATGATCTCACTTCTCATGACCGGACCGCTCTGGGAATCCCGGCTGTTCTACTCCCATGAGAACGTCCTGTTGCCATTCCGGATGGTTGAATTGCACCGATGTATCAGCGAAGGAGTATTCTTCCCCCGTTGGTTCCCGGATTATGCGCTGGGCTTCGGATTGCCGCAGTTGGTTTTTTTCCCGCCGTTGAGCCTCTATCTTGCCGAGTTCTTCAGACTCATCGGTTGTAACCTGTTCCGCGCAATCCAACTGGCCTTTGCCGGGGGCATCCTGTCGGCGGCGATCGGCATGTACCTGCTCGGTTCGGCGGTCTGGGGCAGATGGGCCGGGATCGTGTCAGCAGCGGCCTACATCTATGCCCCCTACCATATCTTCAATCTCTATGTCCGTGGCGATCTTCACGAGTTTTTGGCATTGTCGTTTATGCCGTACGTGCTCTGGGCGGTATACCGATTCGAGCAACAGGATCGCCTGCGTTATTTATTGGCGGGGATACTCTCCTACAGTGGATTGATCCTGACTCACAACCTCAGCGCGGTGCTGTTCACCCCGGCGCTGTTCGTTTTCTGTCTCTTTATGGTGCGCAGCACGGAGAATCGGTTGATCTTTCTGGGCAAGGTTATCGTGGTTATCATGACCTCGTATCTGCTCACCCTGTTCTTCTGGGGACCCGCGCTGATCGAGAAAAATTATGTCAAGATCGACGTGTTGGAGCAAGGATTCGGGAACTTCCGCGATCATTTCATCACGTTTCCGCAGTTCTTCAGCACCTATTGGGGATACGGAGTGAGCGCGCGCGGCGCAAATGATACGGTGGGATTTCAGATCGGCAATGCAGCCTTGATGCTCGCCGCCATCTTCATCATTGCCGTGTTCCCCCGGCTCTGGTGGAATACGAAACAACGTTCCGTGAGTATATTCTGCCTGGCCGTCCTGCCTGTGAGTATCTTCATGATGACCAGGTACTCGACATTTCTGTGGGACAGTCTGCCGCTCATCAAGTATTTCCAGTTTCCCTACAGATTTCTGGCTCTCGCCAGTCTTTCCAGCGCGTTGCTGGCCGGCGGCGCTGTACTTGCGCTGCCGCGGCGGATCCCGCTGGTCAGGCAGGGTGGATCGTTGCTTATCATGGCGTTCATCCTGTTTTTCAGCATCGATTACTGCAATGTCGCAGATTACTATGATTTCCAACCGGATATCTTCACTCCGAATCTTGTCCGCAGGGCAGAGAATACCGTCGCAACCGGTGAATACATTCCCAGGTGGGTTCCCAGGTTTCCTCCCCAGAAAGACATTGGTTTCCAGATCCAGTTCATTCCGGAAGGTGGCTTCAGCCGTGATGAGATGGAGGATCGGCTGGCGGAGAGAATCAAGCGGGACAAAAAGATGAAGCTGACCGATGAAACACAGCACCAGTTGGGAAAGGTAAAGATCACTCCAGGCACGATCCAGATCGTTGACGGTCGCTGCTCGATACAATCACAATCCTTCGGCTGCAACCGGATCAGCGCGGTCGCCTACGCCCTGGAACCTGCCGTGCTCAGGATCGGAACATTCTTCTTCCCCGGATGGAAAGGCACGGTCAACGGCCAGAAAGTCGAACTGAATCCGGAAAACGGTACCGGGCTTGTCATGCTGGCCATCGGTGAGGGCAGCCAGAAAATCGAACTGCACTTCGGAGGATCGGTCATCAGGAGCACCTGCGGCATAATCTCCATCGTCACACTGCTCTCCTTTTTAGCCTGGATTCCCTATTACACGAAACGCCTCAAGACCGAACATCAAAAAGCGCGCAAGGTGGCCCGCGAGGCGCGATGGGGTATCTCGAGGAAGAATGCCTGAGCGGGACCGCCCCACCTCCACTGCCAGGTTTTTTTGTTTCATGAGAAACAAGGAAAAGAGCGAGATTTCTTCCACCATGACGGTGCATACAAAAGGTGCCAGGCGCAGGAGTTGCGTGCGTTTCAACCCACGCCGGAACCATCCGATTCGCCGTTGTATCATGCGAATGGGTGGATAGAGCGGACTATTCCCCAGATAATTGCCTGTCCCAGGCTTCTGAAATGATCCCGAAGCACCCGGAAGGGCTGCCTGGGGATTTGGGGTTGACGAGTAGACCTTGACAGCACACTCAAACTGCACTAACTTCACCCGTTACCCGTTCGTAATACTGATCTTGTAACCACCGGAAGAGGCGCGTTCCTTCAGCAGGGGAGGGGAGGTTGACATGAAGAGAGTAGTACTGGTGTCGATGGTGGTGGTGCTTGGATTGATCGCCTGTCGGGAGCCAGCCCCGGAACAATCAGTCACTCCGGTTACACTGGAGGTCGAAGCACTGCCCTCCTGCTCGAAGATCGTAACCCTGAAGGACAGTTATTACACGAAGCCGGAGGCGGTGATCGAAATTTCCTACATCTGGACTACCGGCATGGAATTCAAGGGATTCGACAAGGACTACATGGTGGCCGCTCACCTGGAAAGTGCCTCCGGCCAGCTTGTCTGGATCGAGGACCATATGCCGTCCCCACCCACATCGCAATGGAAGCCCGGTAAAACATACCGTTACAGCGACGTGATCCGGGTACCGAACCGGATTGTCGATCCACGGATCAACTTCATGGTTGGGCTCTATGACCGCCATGACCTTGCCGATCGGCGGTACTTCGCCGGTGAATCGGGTAAGGTCAGGAAAAAACTGCTTGCCGCGAAATTCTATATTCAGCCCGAGGAGCGGGAACTCTATCGTGAGGGATGGGGTCCTCTGGAATTCGGCATGGATGGATCATCCAGTTGGCGCTGGTTCACCAACCGGGCACTGTACTCGTTCCGAAACCCTGGCCAGTATAGTTTCCTTGCCATTAATGGCAGCACATTGAAAGAATGCTTCTCGTCAGCGCCTACCCTTTCCATTACGGTAAACGATGAGGAGCTCGAACGGATGGAAGTAATCCAGGACCGTTTCGAAAAGGTCTATCCCATGCCTCTGGACATGCTCGGCATTGGTGATTGGTGTGATGTTCTGCTCGCCATGGATCAGTCCTTCTCACCGTCCGAGTGCAGCGGGGCGGACGATGATCGACAGCTCAGCATGATGATCAACGGTCTCGAAGTGCGTGGCGTTGATTACACCTCCGGCTGGTACGCGCCCGAGCTTTCCAGGGCCTGTACCTGGCGCTGGTGTGGCGCGGACGCTGTCATCAGCATGGGGAATCCTCACTCCGATGCGGTCATCGCCATCGATGGAGAGACTAACCTCGCCGCCATGGGTGAAGCACCGACCATCCAGGTGTTCCTCGACGACGCGCTGTTGGATGAATACATTCCGGACAGCGATCGGATCGACCGTATTTACACGGTGCCGGCAGCGGACTTCGGAGATGAACCGCTGGTCGCGCTGCATCTGCGCACGGACCGCACATTCAAGCCGGCACAGAGCGAGCCGGACAAGACAGATGACCGTGAACTGGCCCTGCGCATCAAATCCGTCGCAATCCTGAAGCGCTGATTAAACTGTGAAATCGGGAACTAGTGGTCCCGGCATCCTGTTCACCAGAGTGCAAACGTCGTCTCCGAAACAGGCTGACACTTGATCGACCCTTGCCGTTTAACGATTGACCGGTTGGGAATTGACCTGCACCGGGCGGTTCGAACGTGGGGCTGTGGGCTGGCTTGCAGAAGCACAATGGAATACCGCGAATCCTTGCCCTGTCTCCAATGAACCGAGCGGAAATCGTTCTTTCAACCGGTTCAGTAACAATTCATCGGAAACCCTTGTGAAATTGGTCCCGGGCGGATATCCGCGTATCTTGACGGAGTGGATCTGACCTAACCGCATCCCGTAATGCAACTGCCACCAGTACGCGTATTTTTTATCGTCAGAATCCCTCATCCACCAAGCATTTCGGGGAGTGAGATTCAGCACCACATGAGCGATCGGACCATCACTGGGAATGCCGTCCACGATGGCTGGCTCCACGTCCACCCGGCGGTACAATAAATATTGCAGGGTTGCGTGAAAGTATAATTGAGGTGACAGGTAATAGGATTCCTTCGGATGCGCGGCGGAGTGTTGCCGTATCCAGTTCACCGCAGCGACCTCCCCGATGTCCAGGCCATCCACGCAATCTTTTTCCAGAGGAACGCTCACCACCATGCCGTGCCATGGTATGCAATACAGATACATGTTCCAGGCACCGCTGATCACCACCACCATACATGTGAGAGCGGAACCGATCCGGCGCCATCTGCGGGCGGCGGCGGCCAGTGGCAGTCCGGCAAGGATGGAGATGAAGGGTGGCAGGGCGAGCGTGCGCAGTGCATGCGGCCCGTAGGAGGACAGGATGCCGGGTACCAGGAAGGCGACGGTGAACAGGACGGAAGTGAGATACGCGGGGCGTCTGCATCGATGCAGCGCCATGAGGATACCGACCACGAACAGAATACCGGTCAGCGGATCCAGCATTGGAGCGCCTGGTATGTTGTGCCGCAGCAGCCAATCCCCGTGGACATGGAACATGCCCAGGTAGGTGATGGCGCTGACCCTGAGATTGGACAGAAGGCCGCCGTCCAGAGCCATGATGGAGGTCATCCTGAGTCGTGCGGTGACCGCGCCGGGATGTGTGCGCATATATATAATGAGCGGCAGGGCCGTGATGGTGAACATCAGGATCATTATTCCCGACCCGGAGACGATCACTCGGAGAGGTTTCCTTTCGAGCCAGGCATGTAGAAGGATAATCACCATCGCCATCGGCAGCAGCATTCTGACCGGAGTATAGCTGTACATGGACAGGCCGAGAATGATTCCGGCCACCAAGAAATCCCTGCGTCGTCTGGTGTGAAGGGCCTTGAGCAGGCTCCACCAGGTCATGATCGCGAAGAGCGGCACCAGGATACCGCGAAACGCGATACGGCTGAAGTGTACGTGCCATCGGGAGAAAGCCAGCAGGCCGCTCGCTGCCAGGGTCAACCACTGATCGTTGAAAGCCCGGTGGAGCAGGGGCGCCAGGGCGAGTATGGTGAGCCATCCGATGATGGCCGCCGGCAACCGCACCGCGGCGGTGGTTGGTCCCAAGAGGGCGATCGAGCCCGCCACCAGATACGTGTAAAGAGGTTCCCTGCCGCAGTTGCCGGGAAAAAAGATCGGTGCATGCAGCCCATTCAGTATCGCCGCCGCATCCAGTCCGTGCCCCGCCTCATCCAGCCATAAGCCAGGTGGTGTCTGCTCGAGTCCCGGGATCCTGACCAACAGACCCATTATCGCAACGCCACCGAGGAGCATCCTGTAGGTATGTTTGGACAGTTTCACCATTACCACCATTACCGGTCGAGAACCGGCCGGTATCATCGGCCTGCGTTCACATATCGAGGAGTTCACCTTACTACGAGGTGCGAGTCTCCTTCAATTGCCTTGACGTATCCCGACCGGTCCGAATCCGGCCTGGCGAAAGATCATTCAGGGGTGCGATGCTGCAAGCTGTTCGATTGTGCCCACATCCCATTGTGAATGGTAGGTGTAGAGGAACGCCTGCTTGTTGGCATGAGCCGCGCGCAGTTCCTGGTTGCGCGCGCCCAGATCGCGTGCAAACACCAGACTTCCGGAGTTCGGATCCAGGTCATTGAGCATGAAACCGCTCGAGTAATAGTCATTATCGCTGGCGTTGTTGCTCATGAAAATCAAGGCTTCCTCGATCCGCAGTCCGGTCACAGTGGCCGATAACTGATCCTCGACGTCCCCGTAGCTCGTGCTGAAGCGATGGATATCCACCGGTAAGTGCATCACCGCCGCGGGAAGCATGCTCAGTAGTAAAAAGACGGCGATAAAGGCGTGGCGTCGCGATGCTGCCGCCCAACCGGCGAGGTGATGCATACCAACCGCCGCCAGGGTGACCAGGGCGAAGAGCGATTCCAGCAGAAAGCGCGGTGGGAAGAAAAATTCCTTATAGTAATAACAGAACTGGATACCGAGGAGACTCAGGGGAACGGCGCCGAGGATGTATTCCCGGCGCGTGGCTTTACCCATGAGGAACGGCAGGAGGGGGAGGAGAAGACTGGGAAACAGGCAATAGAACAGGTTGGCGCGTAATTCTGCCAGCCGCTGGATGGTGTGGAGCCAGCCGGTATCGGGCGTGTGGGGGGGGCCCCATGGATTCTTGCCGAAGCCCAGGGTGTGTTCCTTGCCGAATAACTTTTCGTAGCCGAATAATAACGGCTCGCCAGTAGTCAGCGAATTATAGGACAAGAGAAGAGCGGCTGCGGCGAAGCCAGCCAGCAGGAAACACGCTGCTGGTGGGATAGTGCGGCGGGGTTGTTTCCATAGATTTGCCAGCCAGGCAGCGGCCAGCGGGATAGCCACTGCCAGGGCGGTCACCGGCCGGCAGAGGGCGGCGGCGCCAAGCGCGGCGCCGGCGGCGCAGGCATGCGCATTGCCTGGAGCCGGCTTGTCTCGCATCATGAAGCTGAAGGCCGCGAGGACGAAGAAGTGCGTGGCGGTGTGGGACATGTGCGAGCCGGCGAGGAAGACGGCGAAGGGAGAAACGGCGGCCAGCAGTGCGGCGAAGTTGCCCGTGGCTTCATCGTAAAGACGTGCAGCGAAGCGTCTGATGAGGATGACGGTCAGCGCTCCCAGCAATGGGTTGAGAAGCCATGGTGCGCCGAGGAGCACGAAGGGAGCGAGCAGCGCCGGGAATCCTGGTGGATACTGGCTGTACCAGTGCCGATCGGCGATCATGCCGAACTGGCCGAAAAAGTCGTGATGCGCGGGTAC
>JAFGDC010000269.1 GCA_016932295.1 candidate division CSSED10-310 bacterium | reverse complement strand
CTCTTTCCAATGGGGTCGTACCCGGAATCCTGTAATGTTCGTCGTGGTGCGTTGGCTTCCAATCTTCCACGGCAACCAGGCGGAACTCTTTCCAACGGGGTCGTACCCGGAATCCTGTAATGATCGTCGCGATGCGTTGGCTTTCAATCTTCCACAGCGGCCAAGGAAACAAAGGGTGCACTGCTGGCGTTACTCGAACATGACAAGACGCAGTGAATAGGCAGGAGGTGGTGTCCTTATGGGGGAGTGAACCGACGGCCTTGGTGTGCCGGGGCTACGCGTCGGATTGATCACATGCACTCTTGGCGTGGCCTGATTGGTTTTTCCTCCGCCCCCGCCATGCCAGTGGCGCTGATAAAGACACCACTGAAGGCACACGAAGGCGCTTTTCGACAGACAACCTCTCCTCTCTACTGAGCCACTTCAGGCGTATATTGAAACCAAAGGCGCTGTGATCGACCCGGTTTGAAACGTCTGGAAAAATGACAGGAACGATCGTTCGGAAGAGTATGGAATGCCGCATGGTCGATGCTGTCGCGGGGAGCACGGACCCGTACTGTCCGAGTACGATTCACATTGCTCCCGGTGGGGACCGGCATCTTGGAGTCGATTGTGGCGGGCGTGTGTCCCCTGTTCCGGTTAGTGTGCGCGACGCTCAGGCGGGCGCGTTTCGACTGGATACCGGTGATACTCGGTTAAGGGGTATCCGGAACTAAGCGCCGCGGTCTATCGTCTGAGTAGGGAGGGTGTGATGGATGGGTGTGGGAGGGGGCAGTCCCGTTCCGGAAGGCATGTCGTTCTATTCGGGACTTACTGGTAAGAAAGGGTTTGGAACGGATGTGCGGTGACGGCTGCGGGGTATGACGGGTCTGCGATGAGAAAGCATCCGCTGATGAACCGTATCAAGCCTTGACAATCGGCGGTTTTGACTTGACAATAAGGACAGTGATTTGTTAGGAAAATGAGCGGTTAAGCATGATAGATCCTTGTAAAATCTCAACAAGTGGGTGACGCAGTGGTGTTCCGAAACAGACAATTCGTGGGGTTGGATATCGGTTCCAGTTCCGTCAAGGCGGTGGTACTGAAGGAAGGCGCCAAGGGATCGTGGAGCCTGCTCAACCTTGGTATCGAGCAATTGCCGCCGGAGGTGATCGTCGATGGCACGGTCATGGACACCACCGTGGTGGTGGATGCGATTCGGCGTCTGTTCATCTCGCAGAAGATTAAGAGCAAGTATGTGGTGATCTCCGTATCCGGGCATTCGGTGATCGTGAAGAAGATTTCATTACCCCAGATGTCCAAGGAAGAGTTGGAGGAGTCCATCCAGTGGGAGGCGGAGCAGTACATTCCCTTTGACATTGAGGACGTCAATATTGATTTTCACTTGATGGAGAATTTCGAGGAAAGCGCGTCTTCGGAGATGGACGTGATCCTGGTGGCGGTGAAGAAGGACAAGATCAACGATTATGTCGGACTGGTGCGTCAGGCCGGATTGTTACCCATCATCGTGGATGTGGATGGTTTCGCCTTGTACAATGAATACGAGTTGAACACCGAGCAGGAGAACGCCAACGTGGCCTTGATCGACATCGGCGCGAGCGTGATGAACATCAACATCCACCAGGCCGGCGTGCACATGTTGTACAGGGACATCACCATCGGCGGCAATCAGTACACGGATGCGATCCAGAAGGAGTTGAACGTCAGCTATGAACAGGCGGAGAGCCTGAAGATGGGTGAGGAAGTGAAGGGTATTCATCCGGATGACGTGCTGGGCATAATCGACTCGGTGAACGAGGACGTGACGTTGGAGATTCAGCGATCGTTCGATTATTTCAAGGCGACTTCTCAGAACGCAAATATCGATCGGGTGGTATTGACCGGGGGATGTTCGAAGGTCAAGGGGCTCGAACAATTCCTGCAGGAGAAGCTGGGTACGGCGGTCGTGCGCGGCAATCCGTTCGCCAACATCACGTACAACCAGAAAAAGATCGATCCCCTTTATTTACAGGACATCTCACCCTTTTTCGCGATTGCCGTAGGTCTCGGAATCAGGAGGGACTAGCTGTATGATCAAGATCAATCTGTTACCCCACGAGAAGCCACCTGACAGAACGGTGTATTTCCAGATAATCGGCTCTCTGGTGGTGATCATCGTGACCATCACCACCATCGGGGTGTTGAACTACTATTTCAACTCCAGGATCAGTGAGAAGCAGGAAGAAAAAGCGCAGAAGGAACGAACGGTTGCACAGTTGGAAGTGATCATCAATCAGGTGGCTCAGTACGAGCGCGACAAGCAGACACTGCGCTCAAAGTTGGACACCATCACCAACCTCAGGAACAATCAGCGGGCTCCTGTGGATCTCCTTGAGGAGGTGGCGCGGAGCTTGCCGGACCACATCTGGCTGCAGTTCATCCAAAACGTCAAGGAGCGGGTGACGCTGCGCGGCTATTCCCTTTCGCTCACCAGCATCGGTGATTTCATCACCGCCCTGGAGAACAGCCCCGCCTTCACTAATGTTCAGTTCATCCATTCGCGGATGGTGAACATCACCGGCAGGGAAGTCTACGAGTTCGAGCTGCAGTTAAAAAGCATGATCATGACCTGATCGTGAGTGGGAGGTTGAATCAATCATGCAGATAATTGAAACGTTGGAGAAAATCCCGGATTGGCAGAAGTACGGTGTGGTTGCGCTCATCGTGGTGGGATTGTGTATCTACTTTTACTCGGGTATCTACAAACCCAAGACGGAGCAGATCGAACGCCTCCAGGCCCAGATCAACCAGCTTGAGATCAAGATCAACCGCGGCCTGGCCATGAAGAACAAACTCGAGGAGTTCCGCAAGGAAGTGTATGTGCTGCGTGAGAAGATGCGGCAGGCCGAGGAGATTCTGGGCAACAAGCCGGCCGTGGACGAACTGGTGCAGACCATAGAGAGTCTCGCGTCGCAAGTGAACTTGAAGCCCATCAAGTTCGATCCCATGCCGGAGCGCAAACTCCAGTTTTATGGGGAGGTACCCATCAATCTGGAGGTCACCGGCCGCTACCACGAGTTCGGCAAGTTCTATGAGAAGATCGCCAACGAGTCCAGGATTCTGAACGTGACCAATATGTCGATGAAGGGTGGACGCGACATGATTACCACCACGTGTCTGCTGACCGCTTTCTGGTATGAAGGAGGTGCGTGATGCAGAGGGGTGAGAGGCTTGCTTTCGTGTGGTGTGTGCTGAGTCTCGTCAGTCTGCTCGGATTCGCCCGAAGCGCGGCCCAGGACGAGCCGGCGGCGACCGAACAGACGACCCAGGAAGCGCCCGCGGCGGAAACCAGGGACGAAATCGACGTCAACATCAAGGATATGGACATGCAGGTTTCCTTGCCGTCGCGAGAACTGATAATTTTCGATCCCAAGATTGATAGGGATCCGTTCGATTCACTCATCAAGGGCCTCGGTCCTGAAAATCCCCCCGGGGGAAACAGCCCGAACTTCATACCCATCTCGGATCTCACGCTCAAGGGCATCATGAGGGTGCCCAACGGCTATCTCGCGATTTTCATGGGAGTGAATGGCAAATCGTACTTACTCAAGGAGGGAGATCGGGTATATGATGGCACGATAATGAGGATTGAGGAGAACAAGGTGGTTTTCAAAAAACCTATATATACGATTTACGGAACAGTGAAGAAAACGGAAATCATCGAAATTCCACTACACATGTGAGGGAGGACTGTAGATGGAAAAGGGAGCATTAAGAAACATACCTTTCGCGTTGGCGCTCGTGATATGTTTCCTCATCACGGCGTCCTCGTTCGCCACAACCGGCAGTGGTGTCAACCGAGTGGTCGACATCCTGTTCGAGGCGGATGGGGCGCGTGAGACGATCACGATCGTCACGGAACGCGATGTCGACATGACATCCGTTCCTGAGCACGCAACGGATCGAGTGGTGTTGGAAGCCACCGAACTCGATCCCGGAATCTTCGGCAAGGAGATCCTCATCGAGGGTGCGCTGGTCTCTCGTCTGGTGCCCACTGTTGGCGCCGGGACCACCCGCTTCGAGTTGGTACTCTCCAAGCCTGCCGGTCATCGGGTGGAGGTTACTGGCCACACCGTGATCGTCACCGTCGATCCATCGCTGGCGGCGACTGCGCCCGTTGTCGAGATGCCTGGTCTCGAGATCGACCTGGCCGCCGATCTGCCGGAACTGAACGCGGCTGACGCGATCGCCGGCCTGGTGGTCAGTGTGCCGGTGGTGGCGGATCAGGTGAGCGGGATATCCCCCGCCCTGGAGCCAGAGCCCGAACCGCTGAGCGCCGATCAGATCGTCGTCGAGGCGGCAGCGCCGGTGATTGTCGCGCAGGCTGAGATGGAAGAGCCCGCGGCGGCGGCGGCCGGTCCCATGGGAACCCGCGAACCGGATGCCGGCGCGGCCACCAGGGACGTGGTGGTGGACCAGATGGATGCGGCCCGGGTCTATGACATGAGGTCACCCGCCGGCAAGTACAAGGGCAAACCGATCTCGCTCGATTTCAAGGAAATGGACATCCGTGATGTGTTCATCACCATCGCCCAGGTAAGCGGTTTCAACATCGTCCTCGATCCCGATGTATCGGGTACGATCACCATTCGGTTGGACAAGGTACCCTGGGACCAGGCGCTGGATGTAATTCTCAAGAACCAGGGCTTGGACAAGGAAATCGATGGCAACGTGATGCGGATCGCCAACATGACCAAACTGCGCGACGAGCGGGTCTTGCTGCGTCAGATGGAAGAGGCCAAGGAGCGGATTCGACCCAGGGAAACCAGGATCGTGTACCTGTCCTATGCCAAGACCAAGGACATCGCGGGGCTTGCCGGCAAGATGTTGAGCGGCCGCGGCGACATCATCACCGATCCGCGCACCAACTCTCTGATCGTCGTCGACGTCCCTGAGTCCATCGACAAGGTGATCCGGCTCGTCAAGATCCTGGACGTCCGCACCAAGCAGGTGTATATCGATGCGCAGCTCGTTACCACATCGAAAGACTTCAGCCGTTCGTTGGGCATCCAGTGGGGCGGTAACTTCGTGGCTGATGCCGCCCACGGCAACACCACGGGATATCGATTCCCCAACAATTACACGGTCGGCGCGGATGGCGGCGAGGAAGACGGTTATGCGGTGAACTTCCCCGGCGGCGACCAGATCCTGAACCTTCAGTTCGGCAACATCATGGACACGCTGAAGTTGCGGATGGCATTGAGCACGGCGGAGTCGGAAGGCATCACGAAGATCATCTCCAATCCGCGTGTGACCACGGCCGACAACACCACGGCCAATATCGAAAGCGGTGTGCAGTTGCCGTACTCGACCGTCTCGGCAGAGGGCACGCAGACCAACTTCGTGAGCGCCACGCTGCGACTTGCCGTCACTCCGCATGTCACCCATGAAGGCTACATCTCCATGGATGTGGAGACGAACAAGAATGCCCCTGACTACTCCAACTCCAGCGCATCCGGAACGCCCATTCTCACTAACAGCGCCAGCACCCAGGTGCTCATCCGCGATGGTGACACCCTGGTAATCGGTGGCCTCAATGAATCCACGTTCGGTGATTCTCAGAGCAGGATTCCGTTGATTCACCAGATCCCTGTGTTGGGATGGCTGTTCAAGAACAAAATCAAGAATTCAAAGTTCACTGACCTGTTGATCTTTATCACTCCTCAGGTGCTTGAGTGGGGTGAACAGGTCCCCGTAACCGGGCAGTTTTAGGCTGCGGTGGTGATTGGAGGATGAACAAAATGATAAAGAGAGGATCATTCGCAGGACTCACCGTCCTATTGCTCAGCGTTCTGGTGGCTCTCAGCGGCTGCGGCGACGCTGGCGGCATCGCGAAGAACCGCGCGCCTGTGTTCGTCACCGTGACCGATATCGATCCCCAAATCGTGAATTCCGATGTCTGCATCGGTTCCGGTGAAAACTGCGACTGCGCATACTCGGACGATACTATCGATGTCTCCATGCTGGTGCGGGCGATCAACTTCAACGATGATGACCCCGCCTCCGGTGATACCAGGTACATGGATGTCATCATCAACAGGTACAAGGTAACCTATCGACGTACCGACACCGGCTACGCCGTTCCCGCCACCTTCACCGAAAACTGCAGCTACTATCTCGAAGCCGGCGATACGGAAACCACCATCACGTGCCGGATTTTGAGGGCTGAACAAAAGTCCATGATACCGCTCAGTTTCCTCAATACCTGTGACTCTTTCGGGTACGAGCCGGAAACCGGGCTGTATAACATCAACTGCACGGCCGAGATCACCTTCTACGGCCGGACCATTTCCGGGCACTCGCTCAGTTGGGGTTGCCAAGTGCCGGTAACCTTCGCTGATTACGGCGCCTAAGGGATCGGGAGGAACTTCCATGAAGAGAAGATTCAGCGTGAATTTGAAAGCCTTGATCCCCGCCATGATCCTGCTGCTCGTCGTGGGCGGTTGCTATTACGAACAGGACTACGACAGTCCGACCGGCCCCTACGGCACCGGCGTGCAGGGCTATCGCCTGCATGTCACCATCAATCCGGACCTGCTCCCCACCAACGGCAGCTCGACTGCGATCGTTCAGGTGCGGTTGCGGGATCTCGCCACCGGCATGGGTGTGCCCAATCAGGACGTGTACGTCGTGCTCTACGAGATGCAGACGGAATACGACGAGGAAGGTAACGAGGTGGGTGAGAACCTGGTGCCGTGGACCAACGGGTACGCATTCTTCGAAAACCGCATGTCCAGGATCCAGGTCCGCACCAATGACCAGGGCTATGCCCAGGTGAACCTGATGACCTACGACTCCGAACGGGACCGCAATGAGTGGGACTTCATCAAGGGTCAGGTGTTCGCCGAGGTGAATGTCGAGATCGACATGACCAGGTACGACTACGAAGCCGTGGATTACTTCAAGCTCTACAATCCCTACTTCTACTAGACACAACCGACGAAAGAGGGGGCGCATCGGCTGCGCCCCCTCTTTTTTTTGGTCGGGCGATAGGCCTTCTCAACCTGCCTGAAACGTGCTAAAAAATGGGGATGATTGCAGAAGGCGGGTGAATGAGGCGAATCGCGGTATTCAACGGACCCAATCTGAATATGCTTGGCAGGCGTGAGCCGGAACTTTATGGCTCGGTCGACCTGGAGACTATCAACCAGGGCCTGGCAAGCCTCTGTGAATCCCATGGATACCAGCTCCTGGCGCGGCAAACCAATGCCGAGGCGGAGCTGATCGGATGGATCCAGGAGTGTGGTGTGGAAACCCGAGGCGTGGTGCTCAATCCCGCCGCGTTCACGCACACCAGCATCGCCCTGCGCGATGCCGTGCTCATGATCGCGGCGCCCGTGGTGGAGGTTCATTTGACCAATACCAGGGCGCGTGAAGCGTTCCGCCATCATTCCGTGATCGCGGACGTCGTGTGGGGAAGAATCGAGGGTCTCGGCGCGATCGGCTACGATCTGGCCGTCCGCGCGTTAATAGCAAAGGATTCAAGCAGTTCGTAATCAATACCCACGGGTTGGGTTCGGAGGGATGCATGTACACTACATCGGATTTTCGCAACGGATTGAAGGTAGAAATGGACGGCGAGCCTTGGGTTGTTGTCGAGTTTCAGCATGTTAAGCCCGGTAAGGGTGGCGCTTTTGTCAGGACCAGGCTGAAACACCTCAGGACCGGACAGGTGCTGGACAAAACGTTCAAATCCGGGGAAAAGTTCAACCAACCGGACCTGGAAGAACGTTCAATGCAGTACCTCTACAAGGACGCGGAAAGTTACCATTTCATGGATACCAACAACTATGAACAGGTACGGATAAGCTACGAACAGGTCGGGGATGCCAGGAAGTTCCTCTCCGAAAACGATGTGATCAACACGCTTTTCTACAAGGGCGAACCCATCAGCATCGATCTCCCCACCTTCGTGGTGATGAAGATCATCAAGTGCGAACCAGGTGTGCGCGGAGACACCGCCACCGGCGCCACCAAGCCGGCGGAACTGGAAACGGGCGCGATTGTCTATGTCCCGTTGTTCGTGGAGGAGGGTGAGTCCATCAAAATCGATACAAGGACCGAAAAGTATATCGAGCGTGCCTGAAAGGGACGCTGTCAGCCGGACACCAAACAAGGAGCCTGGAGTGGATGTCGATCTCAAAAGCTTGAAGAAGCTTCTGGAACTATTGGAGAAGAAGAACATCCATGAGTTCGAGTACGAGACCGGGAAGGAGCGGATCGCAATTCGGCGCGGCGGATATCAGAGGCCGCAGGCTGCTCCGGACGCGGCGGTCCATGCCGTCCCCGGATGCACGGAGGCGGATTCCGCGGTGACCGTGAATCAGACACCGGACATCCACACGGAGCGTGATGATGTACGATTGCCCGGAAACCTGCACTCTGTCATCGCCCCCATCGTCGGTACGTTCTACCGAGCGCCTGCGCCGGGTGCCCAGCCGTATGTCGAAGAGGGTGACATGGTCAGAAAGGGGCACACGCTCTGTATTATCGAAGCCATGAAGCTGATGAATGAAATCGAATCAGATGTGGAAGGACGGGTGGTTTCCATTCTCATCAAGAACGGACAACCCGTCGAATACGGTATGCCGCTCATGCTCATCGAGCTGGAGTAGGGTGGTTCCGAGCTGATGAGGAACGCCCTGCCGTTGGTCCGTCATTATTCAGGTGCGTGATGCTTGGTAAAATTCTCATCGCCAATCGCGGGGAAATTGCATTGCGGATCATCCGCGCCTGCAAGGAGTTGCGCATCAAGACCGTGGCGGTGTACTCAGAGGCCGATGCGGCGACATTGCCGGTGCGGTTCGCCGACGAGGCTGTGTGCATCGGACCCACCGACCATTTTCAGAGCTACCTGAACGAGGCGAACATCCTGAGCGCGGCCGAGATAACGGGTGCGGAGGCGATTCACCCCGGCTACGGGTATCTCGCTGAAAGCGCCCACTTCGCCGAGGTGTGCGAGGCGTGTGGTATCATCTTCATCGGCCCGACTCCGGAACACATCAGGACCATGGGTGACAAGGTCAAGGCACGCGAACTGGCGGGTGCGGCGGGGATTCCTGTCATCGAGGGCAGCAGTGTCGCCATTGCCTCCCTGGCGCATGGGCTTTCCGAGGCGCGCCGCATAGGCTACCCGTTGATGCTGAAAGCCGCGGCCGGTGGCGGCGGCAGGGGCATCAGGATCATCAACGACGAGCGGGAACTGAAGGAATCAATCGAACTGGCCAAGGCCGAAGCCATGGGGTACTTCGGTTCTGGCGATATCTACCTGGAACGTTTCCTGGCCGGCGCCCGGCATATCGAGTTCCAGATCTTCGGCGACAGTCATGGCAACATCGTTCAGTACGGTGAACGGGATTGCACTATCCAGCGGCGTCACCAGAAACTGGTGGAGGAAGCTCCTTCCTGCATTCTCGACGATACGCTGCGGGACGCCATGGGAGCCGCGGCCATCCACATCGCGCGCCTGATCAGGTATGAGAACGCGGGTACTATCGAATTCCTCCTGACACGGAGTAATGACTTTTATTTCATGG
>JAFGDC010000268.1 GCA_016932295.1 candidate division CSSED10-310 bacterium | reverse complement strand
GTAGGGGTAATCGACTCCGCCATATTCCTTGAAGACGAGCAGTTCGCCAACGATCTTGCGCCGCTCGACGTGATCATCCAGGATACGGGGCACCAGTTCTGGGGTCACGTCGCCGTACACGATGGGACCGAGATCCTCGCTGTCCACGGTCACCACCACCTCCCGGTGGCAGATACCCAAACAACCGGTCTCCTGCAGGATCACGTTGTCGTACCGCCGGTTCCGCACCTCTTCCTGAAAGGCTGCCAGCACTTTGGAGCCGCCGGCAGAGACACCGCAGGTGCCAAGCCCCACGGTGATGGTAGTCGCATGTGCTGCGTGCATGATTTCCTCCACCAGGGCTCAATACTGGGCGAGAATTCCGGGCACCTTCTCCTTGTTGAGGCGCCCGAATACCTCGTCGTTGATCATCATGACCGGCGCCAGGCTGCAGCAGCCAAGGCAGGCCACCGACTGCATGGTGAACTTCATATCCTCGGAGGTTTCTCCATCGGCGATGCCAAGCACCGCGGTCACCGCATCCGCGATAGCCTCGGCGCCGCCCACGTGGCAGGCGGTCCCCTTGCAGATGCGGACGACATACGTACCCTTGGGCTTGAGATGGAACTGCGAGTAGAACGTCGCCACCCCGTACACGGCGCTTTCCGGTTCATGCCGCCAGGCGGCGATTCGGCTGATGGCGGGCGCCGGCAGATAACCGAACAGGTTCTGCGTCGCCTGCAGGATTGGGATCAGGCCGCCCGGTTCATCATGACGCAGCAGGATTTCGTCCAGCCCTGCCAGATCTTCCTCGCTCAGAACAACGGCGGTGGTGTCCTCTGCCATGGCTCACTCGTCTCCCCGCGCTATGCGATGTCCGGTCGTCTTGTCAGGATGCGGGATACCGCTCTCCAACTTGCATTCCTGGACGTGCCTGACGCCGTCGATGCCTTCGATGAGCCTGACCAGGTCAGCCAGCCGCTCGTCTTCGACAAGCGCGATGATATCATACGCCCCCACTACCGGATCGAGACATTCCACCGCTTCGTGCCGGTACACTTCGGCCAGCACGGACGCCTTGAGCGCCTCGTCCAGGGGATCGTTCAATCGAATCAGAATGTAAGCCCTGATTGCCATGCACTACTCCTCTCCCCAACGGGACGCCGGTGGGCGCGAAATCGCGTCACTCCCGCCGTCCGGAAGTCCATGATACTAACCAATGAGAGGTGGGATGGCAAGGTTTTCCACTCCTTCCCGCCACATTTCAACACCGGCTGTAGTACAACTCCCGCAAACGCTTGAAATATCTGGGCAAACAGATTACTACCCAAATAGACATGTTACATGCAGGAGGAAGAAGGATGCGCAGGATTGCGCTGAGTATTGTGTGCATTTTTATGGCAGTCATGGTGGCCTGCGATGATGATCCCACCGCGCCGGATTACGATATCTCGAGTATGCGCTGGTTTTTCCTGGTGGCCGATGACTCTGGTCTTTACGCCCTGGGAGAAATGGACGGAAGCGGCGTAGAAACCTACTACAGCCAGGCTGCGCTATGGCTGCCGTGGCCGATGGCCGCCGGCATGACATTCGCTGGCGACCTGTTCGGCATTCCCACCATGTATACGGTCAGCGCTACTCAGGAGACTGTCGATACCGCGGTGGGTACCTATTCGGAAGCGTGCGATATCACTGCCGGTGGATACGCGTGGTCCGCCAATTATTTCGTGGAAGGCAGTGGTTTCGTACTGCTGCGGCGCGGCGGCGGAAGAAGTTACAGTGAGTATCTGCTCGCGGGCATCCAACTGAATCCCGCTGAGGATCAAGCCGCCGAAACCTTCGCCCTGGCGATGGGTAACCGCTGGGATTACTCAATGTTCGGAAACGACAGTAACGGTCGCGAATACGCTGGCGAGGCGAGGTACGAGATAACCGGCCGCAAGATGGTCAGCCAGATGGAAACCTATGTGTTCAGCATGCGCTCTTCCTATTCGTGGACCGACGGCCTGCCCGACTCCGGCGGTGCCGTGGGGAACGAATCGCCGTCGCGCCGGATCGAACCGAGGCCGGAACACAGCCTGCGGAGTCGATAGCAGTCGACCTGCCGTGTCACGCCGCTACCGGCTCAGCGTACTTTTTCCTCGGTTGTCCAGTCGCGAAATCATCGGTCATCGGTCAGTCATTCAAAGCTGTCGCCGGCCTTCTACTCTATCCGGATAGAGGTTCCGCTTGAGAAGGCCGAGAATTCCGGGGCGTACATAGACTGGATCGTTGCCGGGGCGGTCTTGAAAATACCCGCCGTGGTGGCCCGCAGCCTGTATCTGAACGGAAATTCCCCCTGGGGCAGCCATTCGAAAAAGAAATTGGTGGCCGAGTCGCGGAGTTCTTCGTACCAGGAAATACCCAGATCCCACCGGTAGCGGCTGGTTGGATTCACCGGTTCGAAGCCGGCGCCGCGGGGATCCTGCAGGTGAATATACTCCATGGGATGTTTCGCGGTGATTGACAGGTGCACTTCCACCTCGTCTCCCACCTGGAGTGCATACCCATCCTTCAACGGCTTCAACAGCATGCGGTCGCCTTCCAGGGTGCGGAGGAAATACTCCCTGGTCACCTGGAGGAAATCGCCGCGCGCCTCTTCCGGCAGTTTCTCCGTCGAGTAATGCCAGTTCATGGAAGCGAACATGTGACCCTGGCCCGTACAGGTCACCACCGCCTCGCTCATGCCGGCCGGCTCCACCTCGTCACCCGGTACCACCAGGCGCTGCTTGATCTCATCGTAGTCGTCCGGTGCGAAGACCATTGTTTCGAGTCGGTCTCCCAACGTGACCGTGGCGGTACGCCGCACCGCGAGCGCATCCTCCGCCTTCAGGTAGTGGATCAGCGAGTAGAGCACTTCCGCGGTGGCGCGGGTTGATTTCCACTGGTGCATCTTCTTGTTGAGGAACAGCCAGAGCACCAGTCCATCTATCTTTTCATCCTCCGGCTGGATTTCCATCAGGGCTCTCAGGATCATGGCGTGCGATTCTATCCGGTCGTTGTACCAGAGCCACCCGCGTTCCTCCGGTGCCCAGAAGACACCCTGATCAGGTGCGGTCTTGGCGCTGTCCATTATAGCGCCGAGTACCAGCCGGGCCTCCTCTGGACGGTCCATGCGCTGCAGGGTCAGGGCCAGATGCGCCTTGGCGTAAGGAGAAAGGTCACGCCACCAGGTAAAACTGAAGTCCAGCATCCGGCGGCGATCAGCCATGGAGAATCCGCCGCCGTAATAGGACTCGTCCGGGAAGCAGCTCAGGACATAATTGAGGAAGGTGATGAAGTGCAGGCCGCCGGGCAGTTGTTCCTTCTCCGGTTCGTAGTGGTCCCGGTAGTACTCTCCGAGGTAGGTGCACGCCTTGGCCGCCATCGCGCGCGGTACCGGTACGGAAAACTCTTCCGCCTTGGCCAGCCCATAGAGCATATAGATAGTCATGTAGGGACTGGCGGGACCGCCGCTCCACCAGGGGAAGGCGCCGTTGTCCATTTGCGCCTTTTCCAGCTTGAGCAGCGCCGCATTGCGGTGGGCCGCCGCGATTTCAGGCCGCAGAACATTGATAGAGAGTCTCTTGTCGCCGCCCATGGAGGCGGCCAGCCAGGGAGTTTCCGCCAGCGCCATGCGCCGGTTCGGATCCTCCTGATCCCACGCCTCCAGCGGCCGGTCCCGCTCGCTGAACGCCGTGGCGGCCTTCTTTACCGCCGGATAGTCGGCATAGAGGCTGCTGAGAATGCCCGTGTATAAGAACCGGTTCAGGGTCTGTTCGACGCATTCGTACGGGTAGTATACGAGGTATGGTACCGCCCGCAGGACAGTGAACAGGAGTTGTCCGTCGACGGAGACCACCAGTGATTCATGGCGCAGGGTCTCGTCCTGCCCGGCGGCGGCCAGGTCGTCGATGCGCATGGTTCGTTCATCGTCATCCAGGAGCGTCACGAACCGCGACTGGGAGAGATGCATCCGGCCCGGCAGAATGGGCAACGGGCGCAATTCGCCGTCGGACATGTCCCCGCTTCTCGCCACGGTCCGCACCGCGTACGCGCCGAGATGGCTCGGGGCTTTCAGGGTGAAACGGAGCGTGTCCGATTCACCCGGTTTTGCATCCCATTTCCCGGCGGTGGCATCCAATGAGAAATCCTTTGACCTGTTCTCCCCGGTTTCGGGATCGATGATATCGAGCAGCAGTTGGCCGGACAGGTCGGTTTCCCCGGCATTGTTAACCACTACCCGCAGTTCGGCTTCATCACCTTCCCGCAGGAACCTGGGGAGATAGGGCCGAACCATGAGTTGTTTGCGGGTTTCCACCGCACGTTCCATGACCGCCGATGCCAGGTCGCGGGTCACGGCGTGGGCCATGAACCGCCAGGAGGTGAGGCTGTCGGGAACGGTGAAGGTGATGGTCACCCGGCCCTTCAGGTCAGTGGTGAGATGCGGCTCGAAGAAGGCGGTTTCGGCAAAGTCGCCGCGCAGGGGGACGTCCTCGGCCGGTGGCGCCGGTGGCGGTTCTGCCGTATCGATGCCATTCAGCGAATGGGTGTTGTCCGCTTGTACGCCGCCTTGTATCACGGCATCATGCATCTCGCCGCCCACTTCGCCCGCGGGTGCGGCGGTGGTCCGCATGGCCGTGACCGGCAGCCGTTCGGTATACTCACGGTCCAGGCCTTTCGCGGGGCTTCCTTCACCCACATTGCCCCTGTGCCATCGTCCGCCGGGGCCGCCGACGCCGAAACGATCGAACTCCAGCAGTCGGTCAGGCAGGAAGACGCCGGGTACCGGTAACTCGTACCACCGCTGGAAAAACAATGTCCTGCCGTGATCGGCATTGAGCGAATAGGTCAAACCGGGAGTTCCCGTATGAGCCGGGTAGATTGACTTGACGACCGGATAGGAATGCGTGCCGAAGATGTCCAGCGACCTGTCATACATGTAGGCGAGAATCTCCGCCGACACCAGTTCCGATCCGGGCCCCTTGACCGTTATGCTCCAGGTTTCCCTGTCGCCCGGTGCCAGGGTGTCGCGGAAGCTGTCCAGTTCCAGGGAGAGGTTCTTGTTGTCCCAGGGGACCGCGATCCGCCGTGTTTCGCTCCAGATATAATAATCATCGGCGGTGTATACCCGCACGGAAAAACCACCCCGGAGATCTTCGCCCACCGGCATGGAATAGCTTACGGCGCCGTCATCGCTGCGCAGGTCGAGACGTTTCAGGAGCCGGTCGTCCCGGCAGATTTCCAGCGTGAAGGCATGGTTACCGAATCCCGAACCCACCAGGAAGTCGGCTCGTTCACCTACCTTGACCACATCCCTGCCGGTGAAGGCGAACAACGGCACCGCCACCGTCGTTCCCGGCCCCGCCACCACGAAATCCCTGCTGGTAGTATACGGCATTCCGGCTTCATCCCTGGTTTCATACCGCAGGCGATAGGCGCCGGCCCGCAGCGGATCGAGCTGAATAAGGGCGCTCCCGCCCGCGTCGTGTTTCAGGCCGCCGCCGGTGATCGGCTCACCTTCCGGCCAGTTGAACAGCCGTTGCTCGAGACCGGGGTCCCGTGTCCAGCGCGGCGGGTCGGCTTCTTCGCGGCTCAACCATGGCAGTTGGTGTGGCCGCCGGACCTCGTCCGGCTGGATGAGGGGAACCAGTTCCCAGGTGCCATTTCCCGGTCGCGCCGTCCCGTTCAGATCGCGCCTCTGCACCGTCACCTCGTTGTTCCGGCCGGGAGCCAGCCAGGAATTGGCCATGGAGATATCGGCGTTCACCGCGCAATATCCCAGGTAAATGGTGCGCTGCGCCGTCCTGGTTTCCCCGCCGGCATCGGTGATTTCCACCGAGACTTCGAAGGCGTAACTGACCGCGGCCGGCTCCTCGGCTTCCGGATCCGCCTCCGGCCGGAACCGGATCAGGCAGGTTCCCGTGGAATCCAGGGCGGCGGAACCCGCCGCGATCATCTGCCGGTCGCCGGCGCCGACGCGATCGGCGTATCTCCACCAGAACCAGTAGGGATAGACCAACCGGCGGTTCACCCGCCAGGTCACCTCGCCCTCACTCACCGGCATACCGAAATAGTAGCGGCCCTCCGCTTTCATCATCACCGGCGCGTTCAGTCTCGCTTCTTCCTCCGGCGCCTGCAACGCAACCTCGAAGGTCGGCCGCTTGTATTCCTCCACCCGCAGTCCGGCGGCGCCGTGACTGGTCCTCAACCAGTATCCGCCCAGCAACCGTCCGGCGGGAATCGTGAAACTGCCGGAGATGGTGCCGAACTCGTTGGTCACCCTCTCCGCCTTGTCCACCTCGCGCCCGTTCGGATCGTACAATGTCACCGTGACATGCTCACCCGCAACGGATTTGAACACATCGTTCCGGCCGTTGTAGGAGAGCACTTTGTAGTGGAGCGTCTGCTCCGGGCGGTAGACCGGGCGGTCGGTGTAGATCAGATGCCTGGTGTGGGTCCGATTATCGACAGTGCGGGAACGGAAGGTGGCTGGCTCGAACACCGTGTGGCCCTCCCATGACGCCGTGGCGACGAAGGAGGCGGCGGCATCTCCGGGAGAAAACATGGCGCGGCCGTCATTTCCGGTGGTGGCCGACTGTTTCCGGTCGTCCTTCTTCCGGCTCGGATGCAGCGTGACCACGGCGCCGCTCACCGGTTCGCCGGTCTCACCGCGCAGCACCTGGAATTCGAAGCCGTCGTCCCTCTGGATACGCAGCAGCAGGATGGGCGACACCTGCATGAAAACAACCTGTATCTTGTTGGTTTCCGTGGTGAAATCGTTGTTGACGGAGGCGGCGATCAGGTAATAGCCGTACTCCGGTAGAGGAGGCGTGACCATGATGCCATGGGTCAGGAAGTCACCAGGATCGTTCAGGTCGACATGCCATGCCGCCTGTGGCGGGTGTTTTTCCACCAGGCTCCGCAACTCGTCCCAGGACGGCTGGAAACGGCGGTAATCGTCGCTGACCGACATGATGCTTTCGAGATCCAGGCGGTATGCCCGCAGGAAGAATCGGGACATGTTCTTGGATCTCACCTGGAGGCTTGGTTTGCCGGGCCCGTCCAGCTCCTTCACCTGGATATCGTAGTCCGGCGCCTCGATAATGGTCGCCAGCTCCTTGCAGAACCTGCCGCCGATGCTGCCGGGGTGGCGTTTGTGATTCTCCAGGCAGACCCGGTGTGCTTCTCCCGGATCGTGGTCCATGATGCGTGAGGCAAGTTCGTAACCCGCAACGGCTGACCAGGGCAACGCAGCGTTGTCTTCACAAAGTGCATACAGGTCACGCACCAGCGTTTTCTGCTGACTCTTCTTGGAAAAGTGGGGAAACAGGCCGCGGATCCGCTCCAATTGAACTTCCAGCGTGTTGTTTCCATCATCCAGTTCGGTATGCCAGGCTTCCAGATCATGCAGCACGCCCATTGCCCTGAGCAGGGGATGCGCCGTCATGTCCTCGGGATCGGTGAACGCCGATCCTGCCGCCATGCCGTTGAAATCAAGTTTGTATAATTCCGATGCCAATCCTGGTCTCCAGGTTGAGGAATCAACCAGGAATGTCGCCCAGGAGTAGCTGATGAAGTCGCGAAGGGATGCCCTGATGGCGGCGGGATACGAGCCTTTTCTGATTATTTCCGGCAGTTCGCTGTCCTGACGGTCGGCCAGCTCCCGCCGCAGCTTCCATGCTCCGGCGAAGTGCATGTCGGCGGCTTCGAACAGTTGCCGCGCCGTCCAGGTGCGAAGATCCCCGGTGTCGCCGGTCATCTCTTCCCGCCGGTTGATTTCCCAGGAGTATGACTCGTAATAGGTGCGTAAGGCTCCGGCGGTGAAGAGGTCCAGCAGGGCATGGGGCAGAGGTGTGTCTGGCCAGGGCTCTGCCAGCAGGAACCGGACGGCATGCTCGTAGCCGTGCAGGGTGATTTTCACGGCGCTGATCTTGATAAGCGCCGTGGCCCATCCATGCTCGTCGCTGCTGTTGCGGCAATCCTGCAGCAGTCCGGCCAGCACCGTCTCGGCCTGTGCGTAGCGCTGGCTGCGTATGGCCTCTTCGGCTTCCTGCCAGCGCGGGTCCTTCATCTCAGCCGATGCGCTCGTGGCCTCGGCGATGGCCAGTACAACGAAGATGGCGATGAAAATGTCTTTGCATGAGTGCATGGTTTCCTCCAATGAAATGGTCTGGAATCAAACCGGAATCATGTGGGTACGATTCTGTCATCACCCCTGAATTCTCCCGTGGCCTCCTGTCGCCATCGAGCATGCTCTGCTCCGCGGCCGGCGTTGAGAAGAAACCACCGTTTATAACGGGATCCGGCCATTGTTTAGTCAACAACTATGACTGAAACGTTCCTCAATCCAACAATTCCCGGAGTGTCTCAAGGAAAAGGTCGTTTTCTTCCCTGGCGGCCACCGTGACCCGGAGATGTCTCTCCAGGCCGCGGAGCTGGGTCAGGTTGCGAAGCCTGATACCCCTGTCCGCCAATGTTTCGAAGGCCGCCCCCGGCTTATCCATCTCGAACATGATGAAATTGGCGGCGGATGGATAGACTTTTATCCCGAGATCCTTCAGCGCCGTCGCCAGGCGGGTTCGCTCCGCCCTGATGCACCGGGTGCATTCTTCCACATGGGGCCTGATCGAACCGTAGTGGGAGGCGAGAATGAGCTGCATGGTGCTGAGGTGATAAGGGGCGGTGAGCAGGTTTTCCAGCGCGGTGATGAGGGTGGGATGACCCAGGGCGAAGCCCAGTCGCATTCCGGCCAGCAGTGACTTTGAACAGGAACGGCCGATATAGAGGTTCGGATGGTCCGCCAGCAGGTGCGTGTACGTGACTCCTGAAATGTCATAGTACGCTTCGTCGATCATCACGAGGGCATTATGACCGAGCGCATTGTCGATAAGCTTGGGTGATGGCAGTCCACCGGTGGGATTGTTGGGCGCGGCGATGAGGATCAGGTCATGACCGTCGAACGATGACGGATCGATATCATATGCCGGACCCGCCATGACGCGGGTGACCGAGGTGCCGGCCAGCAGTGCGGCATGGTAGAGCATCGGATAGGTGGGTTCGAACACCACGGCGGAGCGCCCGCAGCCACCCGCCAGCCAATGGGCGCCCTGGATGGCTTGGTCACAGCCCACGGTGATTGCCAGTTGCTCCGGAGCGACCCCCAGCGCGAGCGCCGCCCGCCGCTTGGCCTCCTGGTACGCCGCCGGCTGCGGATAGCGATTCCAGGCCGTGTCCCGGAGTTCGTCCATGATCGCCGCCTTCACGCCGGCAGGCAGATCGAATGGACTTTCGTTCTGATCCATCTTGGCTCGGTACGGTTTCTGGGAGACGGTGAAGGGTGCCCCTCCGGGCAGGTCGGACCTGATAAATCGATCGATCATCGTTCCTCCATGGGTTCATGGCAATGCCGCCGCGTTACATGATCGCACGCGCCGGTTCCCTGGTAAAGGGGATTCGAACCCGCCCGAATCCCCCGCCTCCATTCTCCGAGGCGGTCAACGGCAGTTTCTGAATGGTGTAATCGACACCGCCTGACAGCCGTCACCCGTCGCCGGCATCTGCTGCCATCGTGGTGAAAGGAATGGCGGGAATGCTCCATGGATTTGATAAGATACTAAATTCAGCGGGGGATTTGCATATCCTGCGCGGTTTTGATCAGCACCAGTTGTTTCCTGGTCAAGGGGACCAGCCGTTCCCGATACATCAGGTAGAACTTCGTCCGCGGCTGTTGCAGCCATTGGTCCAATTCATACTGGGGGACGATCCTGATCCTGTCGTTGACGTCCTTGGAAAAGATCAGGCGGCGCAGGCGGTCTTCCAGCGAACCAGTTTGCTGGCTGAGTTTGTGCTTCGATTTTTGCATCTGGTCCGCGCGTGGCCTGGTGGTGTCCACCACGATCAACCGCTCGCCGCTCCCTGGTTCCGGCGCCAGATGGCGCACGCCGTAGCTCATGGCGGTCTTCTTGAGGAGCCGCTGGTGCCGGTCGATGGCATGATGATGTCCCCAGGTAACGAACAGCAGCATCCCGGCGATCAGAACGGCGTGGGCAATCTTGCGGCCAGTCCCCCGCGGGATCGCGCGCCATGCGTCGGCTCCCAGTGAACCGAGGGCGATGCTGATACCCGCGCTGGGAACATAAAGGCGGATGTCCCGTACCGGGATGTTGAGGAATGGCAGAACGCAGATGAGGTAATACCAGGCTCCGAACCGGACGCCGCGGCGTTTCGATGCCAATGCCGCCGCCAGCGGGACGACCGCCGCCAGCAGCAGCCACGGGCTTCTGTTCAGCCACTGTATGCCGAACGATGCCATCAGATTTTCACCGAGACGAGGGATGATGAACCATCCGAAATGGGCGTGAACGCTGGTTCCGGCTACTTCATACCCTACTGCATGACCCCACGAGACGAAACGAAGCACCAGGTAGGCCGCCGCCATGAATCCGAATGGCGCGATCCGGAGCAGGCGTTCCCTGAGGCGCAGGCAGTCGCGGGTTCCTTCGTTCCGCATCGAGAGCTCGATCAGTGCGAGCAGCAGTGGAATGGCGAGTGCTGATTCCTTCGAACATAAGGCGAACAGGAAGCCAGCCATGCCGATAACGGTGGCGCCGCCGGCCCGCCTGCCTGTCCGTACAAGCCGGGCGTACGCCGCCAGGCAGAGAAGCTGCGACACTCCCAGCAGCAATTCCTCGTCCCCGTTGAGCCAGACCACGGTACCCATGTTCGGCGGCCATAACAGCATGATCATCGCGCCGAACCAAGCGCTCGAGCGGTCGCCGAACATGGTGCCGGCCAAGCTGAAGACCAGCAGCGCCACCCCGATATGCAGCGCCAGCAGCACCAGTTTATAGGGGCCGTAGTTGATACCGAACACGGGATAGGTCGCCAGATACAGAAGCGGGCTGGTGGGTCGGAAGTAGTGGCCGCGGCCCGGTATATCGCCGAAAACCCAGGTCCAGGTCGATTCGCCGATGGTGCCGTGATGGATGGGCTCGATGAAATTGTTGAGCACCTCGATGTCGAACGCCATGCGAAAGGTGGACCGGGCTTCAACAAGCAGGGCAAGGGCCGCTGCGATCAGCACGATGGCGATGGTTCTCCTTCTCATGCACCTTCCTGCTCCGCCGCCAGGCCCGCGGCAGCGCCGTATCGTTGGAAAACTATGCTACCAGAGCGCGACATCGTTGTTAACCAGACTTCTTCGGCGCGGGATCGTTCCTCTGTCTCTCCGGGATGTGCACGATTCGGTGAGGATTGGGCGAATATGATCAGGCGCGGCGCGCGGCGGATTGCATATGGCCCGCTGGAACACGGCTGTCTTCCCATCGCCACCCGCGTGCCCGCCGCCGGTGAATCAGTTCTGACTCCTTTCCAGAATCCTTGCCACCGCGTGCTTGAGTTCCGCAAGATCGGGCGATTTGACCACGAAATCATCCGCCGCCCAACTCAACATTTCCTGTTTGTAAGTTGGAAAGGCGGTGAAAATGATCACCGGTACGCGCCGTCTCTTGAGCAGTCTTCCCATCGCGGTCAGACCGTTTTCACCGGGCAGATTGATGTCCATGATGACGAGGTCCGGATTGTCCCTGGTCGCATGCCGGAGGGCATCTTCTCCATCGAGGGCGAGCAGGACGTCATGCCCCTGCTTCCTGAGGAGATGACCACAGAGTCTCCGGATGTCCTCGTTGTCATCGACCAGCAGTATCTTGGCCATCTGGGTTCTCCTTGGTTGACCCTACTATCATTCTATTGAACAATGGAGCAGGAGTAAAAGATCCGTGAGTTTTTGATTCGGGTGGAGCTGTCTGGCGCGGCGGCCGGTGACCGTCAGGAAATATTCTGGTAGATCCGCATGGTGAGTTCCGCGGTGCGTCGCCAGGTGAAATTGGCGGCCCGCAGCGGTCCCCGCCGGCGCAGTTCACCGGCGAACCGAGGCTGGTGAATGATCTGCATGATGGCGCTCGTGATCTGGTCGGGATCATAGGGATCGAAGTAAACGGCGGCATCACCAAGTATCTCCGGCAGGCAGGAGGTGTTGGAGGCGGCCACCGGTGCACCGCAGGCGATGGCTTCCAGCGGCGGCAGTCCGAAACCCTCGTAAAGAGATGGGAAAATGAAGAGGTCAGTCCCATTGTATAACGACACCAGGTCGTTGTCTTCGACGTACCCCGGGAGCAGCACGTGTTTGTCCAGTCCCAGTCGATGGATTTTGTGCTGCACTGGTTTATAGAGCCAGCCCATGGGTCCCACGATGACCAGCTTGTGGGGGATGGAACATGTCTTTCGGAGGTGGTGGAAGGCTTCCAGGAGGCGCGGGATGTTCTTGCGGGGTTCGATAGTGCCGACATTGAGGATATAGGGGCCTGCCAATCCGATCTTCCGACAGGCGGCGTGGATGCGATCGCAATCATCGAGGGGCTGAAAGAGTTCACGAGCGGCCAGATAGATGACTTCGATCTTGCGCTCGGGAACATTCAGGATCCTTATGATATCCTGCTTGGTGTTCAGCGAATCGGCGATGATCACGTCGGCGATTCGGGCGCTCACCCGCATAACCGAGCGCATGTAGGTGAAGAATTTCCGGCTGTTGGTCTCCTGGTGCAGGAATGGGACCATGTCGTGAAAGGTGACCACCTTGCGGAGCCTGCCGCCCAGCACCGGAAGGAAGTAGCCGGGATCGTGGAAGACCTCCACTCCCCTCGCCAGCAGCCGGCGTGGCAGCACTACGTGCCGCATCCATTCTCCGCTCAGGTGATTCTCTATGGCCACGTCGGTGGGCATGACATGGAAATTCGTGGCATGGATATGGAATTCCTTCATTTTATCGGCATGGGCGATGAGCGTGTATTCGCTGCTCGTGTCGATATCCTGCAGGTGATGAATCAGGCTGGACAGGTAGATCCACATTCCGGAGTCGTAACGGCGTGCATCGATGGCTATGTGCATGAAGTCACCGTCCTCTCCCGTTCGCGTCTGTCGTGATTGATGAAGCCGGGCAGTAACCAGAGCAGGTAGAGGCGCTCGATGATCAGCAGCGCCAGCAGCCGGATGAAGAGCCATGGATGACGCGCCGCTCTCCGGCCATGGCGGACGAGCCGTAGCACCGGCTGCACGAGGCCGTGATGATACAGGATCACCCGCCAGGGATGCCGGTGCACCGAGGCGCGATACTGCTCCCTGTACTTGGTGAACAGCCGGAACTCGCTGGCCAGGTAGCGCAGCCGCGACAGCTCGTGCATGAAAGTGACCGGCCGCGGGGGGTGGCGGACCCGCATGAATGGCTCATAGGCGATGACGCCTATGCGCTGCATGGCAAAGACGAGGTCCCAGTCCTCGTTGTACGGGTGCGGATAGTCCTCGTCGAACCCACCTGCCGCCGCCAGTGCCTCGCGCCGATAGGCGACGTTGCAGGTTGGAAAACTGTAAGGATGCGCATCCTCGACCTGGTGGGTAAAGGGTGTAATTGAATCCGGATCCGAATAGGTCAGGCCTCCCACGCCCACCAGGTCAGCCCGTTCGAGCCGTTCGGCGATCATGCGAAGCCAGTCCGGGTCAGGTATGCAGTCGTCGTCGGTGAAGGCGACTATCGTTCCGCGCGCCGACCGGATACCGGCATTGCGCGCCGCCGCGGGTCCGCGGCCGCCGGCATGGATACAGCGCAGTCGAGGCGCCCCGCCGGCACGCCTGGCCAGCACACGGCCGGTGCCGTCCGTGCCGCCGTCGTTCACCACTATCACCTCGAACCGGTCAACGGGCCAATCCTGGACCAACAAGGCGGACAGGCAACGGTCCAGTGCCTCCCAGCGGTTTCTGGTCGGCACCACCACGGAAACAAGCGGCCGGCCGGTCATGTCGTCGCCAGTCATGAGTTCTCCTTCCGGCGCACCTTAGTGAACTCGCCGAGGAAATACAAGCCGGCTGCGCACAGCACCAGTTCGGTGACAACGGTCGTCACCGCCGCACCGGCGGCTCCATAGAAGGGGATCGCCACCAGGTTCAACAGCAGGTTGATCCCCAGGCAGAGCGCCGAGAGTGTTGCGTTCAGGCGTTGCCGGCCGATGGCGATGAGTGAGTACATCACCGGGAAATTGCAGAAGATGAGTCCGAGCGCCGGCGCCAGCAGGACCAGCAACCGGGCGGAGGGCTGGAAGGCGGTACCGAAGATGACGATCACCAGCGGTCGGGCCAATCCCGCCAGGATCGCCGCGGTCGCCATGCCCAGTAACCCGGCGGCCGGCAGCCAGATTTTCAACACCGGGCGCAGCGAGCCGGTCGCGGCCCGTCTGGCAATGCGGGGAAACAATACCGCGTTGATCGTGGCGGGCAAGGCCATGGCCAGTTCCATGACCCGGTACGCGGCGCCGTAATAGCCGACCGTCTCGGCGCCGCTCCACCATCTCAGCACCAGGATATCCACCTTGAAATAGAGGAGGGTGAACGCCATGGACAGCGCCAGTGGGAAGGACTCGGCAAGAAAATAGCGGAACATGGCGCGGTCCGGGCGCGTGAAGGCGATCCCGGAGCGCCGCGCGTACAGGATTGCGATCACCAGCGCCGCGGCGGCGGTGAGAGGATGGACGGCGATGAAGGGTATCATGCCCCAGCCGATTCCCAGGATCATTCCGCCGGCCAGCGCCAGGAGCAGCTTCTGACTGATCAATACCACCGCTTCCCGCTGGAACTGCCGCTGCCCGGCGAAAACCGCCGCGGCTGTTTCGCCCCCGATGCTGAAGATCCAGAACCCGGTGAGCGCATAAAGGGTCCATGCCGTGCGAGGGGGCAGCCGCAGCATTGCGGCAACCGCGATCAGGCCGGCGCCGAGCGCCAGCGCCAGGCCGCTCCTCAGCAATAATACCGTCGTAAACAGCGGTCCCGCCGGTCGCCGCTCCCGGGCCACCTCGCGGACAAGCACGGTGTTCAGGCCGAAATCCACCACCAGTGCCAGCATGTTGGTGAGGGTGAAGGCGGTGGTATACTCACCGAATCCGCCAGCGCCCAGCGCCCGGCCAGCAATGGTGGCGAGCGCGAAACCGAGCAGCTTGCGGAGCGCCTCGCCGCCGCCCTTGATCAGCCAGTCACCGGCCAGCCGGCCGGCGGCACCGGGTCTGGCCGCCTCAGCCATCATCCACCTCACCGCCACTCGTTTCCGGCGCTTGGCGGGACAGTATCCAGGCGCCGCCAAGCCACATCCCGAACAGCAGGTGCAGACCCCGGAACAGGAATACATCGACGCAGGAATGAACCAGATGTGCCGCCACGGCGAACGAGACCACCGCCAGCAGCAGATGCCCATGGTCCCTGACGGGTTCCCTCAGCGTCCGTCCGATCGGCAGCACCGCCCATAATAGCCAGGCGGCGCCGGCAACGAAACCGGCGAGCCCCAGTTCGGCTGCGAGTTGCAGGTAGAGGCTGTGGAGATGCGTTCTCACCGCCAGTTCCGGTAATCCGAGCAGGGCGAGTCCCGCCACTTCCTGCCTGTACCGGCCGGCTCCCAGGCCGATGAACGGATGGCGGCGGATGAGTTCGCCGCCGATCCGGTAGATGGCGGCTCTTTCGTTGACCGTCTGATCGTCTGCGAGTGAAGCGATGGTGGCGATCCGGCGTTGGATGCCACCGTCCTGCTCAGGGGATGCTCCGCCGCGCAGGAGGAGCATCCCCGCCGCCAG
>JAFGDC010000267.1 GCA_016932295.1 candidate division CSSED10-310 bacterium | reverse complement strand
TGAATTCTTCGGCCAGCCAGTCGATGACAGCGAGATCGAAGTCATCGCCGCCGAGGTAGGTATCGCCGCGCGTGGCCAGCACTTCCCAGATTCCGTCACCGATATCGAGAATGGTGATATCGAACGTTCCGCCGCCAAGATCGAAGACCGCCACCTTCTGACTGGCGGAGGACTTGATGCCGAAGGCCAGGGAGGCGGCGGTGGGTTCGTTGAGGACCCTGAGCACCTCGAGGCCGGCGATACGTCCCGCGTCCTTGGTTGCATTCCGTTGAGAATCGTCGAAGTAGGCGGGGACGGTGATCACGGCTTCGGTGACTTTTTCACCCAGGTAATTCTCGGCGATCTGCCGCATTTGTTGCAGGATGTAAGCGGAGATTTCCTGCGGCGAATAATCCCGGCTGGAGATATTGATACGGACATCGCCGTTGGGGGCGGGAACCACCTTGAATGCGTTGTGGCGTTTGAATTCATTGACCTCGCCCGTATCGAACCGCCGGCCCATGAGCCGCTTCACCGAAATGATGGTATTCTCCGGATTGGTGATAGCCTGGCGCTTGGCGATCTGCCCGACCAGCCGCTCCCCGTCTTCGGTGAACGCGACGATGGATGGAGTTGTCCTCGCGCCCTCGTTGTTTGGGATAACGATGGGCTCTCCACCCTCCATCACCGCCACGCACGAATTCGTGGTTCCAAGATCGATGCCGATAACCTTGCCCATTACAGCCGACCTCCTCGTCCAAAAGAATCAGAAATATCATTGCCCGGTACAGTTCCGCCTACTGAGCCGCGCGGGTCACCGGTCAGATTTGGTGTTTCGTCGTCAACCGTCGTGCCGTCCCCGCGGCGCTGCGCTCCATCTCCCGCATCCGGTAATTCCACTGCCTCGTTCCGGACTGCCAATGGATTTACTTCCGCTTCATGCACGTCGTCATCAGTGACCACTTCCGATTGCCCGGCAACCGCCGGCGGCGATTCGGGATGGCTGGCGACAGTTACCATGGCGGGACGCAATACGCTGCCGTGCATGAGATATCCTTTTCGAAGTTCCTCCACGACATGCCGGTCAGGAATGTCCCTTGTGTGTACCATCATCATCGCCTCATGAATGCGGGGATCGAATCGCACTCTTTCCGCCTCTATAGGCTCCAGACCTTGAGAAGAAAGTATATTTATAAACTGTTTTTTGATAGCAAGCAATCCTGCTTTGAATCCATCAGTATCCGGCGAGGTTTTTTCAGCGTTCATGGCGATATCAAGACTGTCGATGGCCGGCAGTAACTCGCGGATCAACTCACGGTTGGCGAATCGGTTCGACTCCTGCCGGTCCTGACGAATACGCGCCTGGTACCGCTGGAACTCATCACTCAGGCGCTGTGCCCGTTCTTTATATTCAAGGAGAATCGCATTCTGATTCTCCACTTCCTCCAACCGCCGGCGCCATTCCGCATCCTGCCGATCCCGGCAGGCGACATCACTGCGCAGTTGCTGAGCCGCTCCGCGCATGCGCTGCAGCGAGTCCTCCGCCTCTCTGAGCTTGCGCCGGGCCACGAGCAACAGACCAGCCAAATCAGCCTTCCGCATCCGCATGAGGCGCCTGACTGCATCCGTTTCACCCGCCGGCAGTGCATCCATGTTTTCGCCCGTGACGGGGGCAGCCACCGGCCGCTGAAGCGGCGCCTTCGGCTCGTCCGAAATAGACAAGGCCTTGATGGAATCCCGTATGAGGGCGTCGACATCAACGATCGCCTCGTCGGACACATCATACACCTGTGGTGTTTCGTCACCCTCGATCTCGATTATCTCGAGTTCCTCCTCGTCACCATCCGCTTCCGCCAAACCATCCTCATCCGCCCAAAACCGGTTCATTCTCATCGGATATCGCTCCCGTCAACCAGGATCGTTTCATCTCTGGACATTATCCGGCTCAGCGTCCTGGCGGTGAAATCAACCAGGGCGATGACCTTGGGATAGGGCATGCGGGTGGGGCCGATCACACCCAGCGTCCCCATGACCCTATCTTTATAATAATACTTCGAGGCGACCACGCTCAGATCACCCAGCTCCGGCTTTTCACGACCGATGTAGATAGCCGGATCTTCTTCATTCAGACAGCGATTCAGGATTTTGACCAGCATCACTTTCTCCGTAAAGGCCCGATACAATTCCTGCATGGTCATCTCGGTCTTTAAATCCGCCTGCACAAACAAGTTGACCGCACCATCGATGTATACTTCACTGTCTGGTATGTCTTCGAAAGCACGACCGCCGACGGCCACCGCATCCGCCATCAACTGATCGTAGCGCAGCTTGTCCTTCGACATCATGACCAACAGGCGAAGCCTGATTTCATTCATGGTCAGTCCCACGAAGTGTTCGTTCATGAACCGCGACAACCGGTTGAGATGCTCCTGATCCAGATGCTTCTCCATCTCGACGATGCGATTGTTGACCAGGCCGGCATCCGACACGATCACCACCATGATCTTCCGAATCGCCAACGCGATCAGCTCAAGCCGCCGGAGCCGCCACTGCGCCAGATGGGGGGACAGGACCAGCCCGGCGAACCGCGTCATGCTGGACAGGAGTTCAGTGGCGCTGACCAAGAGTTCCTTGCGATTCAGCATCCGGGCTTCTATACCCTCGCGCACCGCCGCCTTTTCATTCTCGGTCAGTAGTTCCGAAGCGACCAGGTTGTTGACCAGGAACCGATACGCCTTGTCAGTGGGAATCCTCCCCGCCGAGGTATGAGGCTGCAGAAGATATCCCCTCTCCTCGAGACTGCCCATCACGTTTCTAATGGTAGCGGAACTCACGTCAAACTTGTCGAGCTGAGAGATGGTCCGGGAACCCACCGGTTCACCCTTGAGGATATACTGATGCAGCACGGCGAGCAGGATATCCTTCTCCCTCTCTGTCAGTCGCTCGACATCGTTCATCACGTCACCTTCCCGAAGCATTCCAGCCGGCACCAAACAACCTACTCAATAAGGATAAACCAATGCAATGTCAACGCATTCCCCCTGATCGCGCCGAGCTCCGGTGAAACCTGTAACGCATCATACCTGTTCAACCGCGCCAGTTGAAGTACATACTGCTCACCCGGCCCACCCACCCGCTGAAGCGCGCCGGTCGCATCCGGCTGCGATTGCCGCACCGTTGCCGTCATCAGTAGTGCATGAACAGTGACACACAATGAACGCCGAAACACGCCGCCTGGCCGGTTTCCTCCGCGGCCTCGTTCAAACGCCGATGGATCGATTCAAAAGAATCGGACAACAGTGAACCGCACAACAAGTCACGCCGGTGAAAACAGGGCAGCGCAGTCCCATCGGATTGTACCACCATGGCCTCGCGCCCCATCCAGCAAGATCCCGGATGCAACGGCCGCGAGGTAAAAAGAGACCGCACCAGGCTCCAGTATCGCTGGGTTCCATAGGCGGCGATCCACGGCGCCACCCCCCTCTCCAGATTGAACCATTCTTCATCGTTGAAAAACGCCAGATCGAGATGCTCCCATCCACTATGGGCGCAATACACCGGCTGAATCAACAGTCCAATGCCTGCGGCAGAACACCATTCATGCAATTCCGCCACATAGGGCGCGTTGCGCCTCGATATCACCGCTATGGCAGACAACCACGCGATGCCAGCCCCTTTCAGTATAGAAAAAATTCGGACATACTCCTGGAGGAGTCGCCGGAATTCGCCTTCATTTTCGATGTCAACCAGGCGATTGAGAGAAATGGTCACCGATCGCACTCCTGATGAAACGAGGATCGCTGCCAGTCCGGCATCCAGCAGCAACCCGTTGCTCAACAGGAGAATGGAAAAACCGGCGCACTGACAGGCTGCCAGAAGCGCGGGAAGGTCGGCGCGAAGCAGCGGTTCTCCACCGGTGATTATGACCTTGCCGACCCCCAGCCGGCGTAGTTGCGCACAACACTCCCGCCATTCCTCCATTGACATCTCCGCCCCTGTCAAACGACCGGACTCCTGTTCGTGAAAGCAATACGGGCAGTGCAGATTGCACCGTTCGGTCACCACCAGGAATGCCGTATCTCGAGCCACACTCACCGGCTTCAATCAAATCCAGGAGCGCATGCCAGTCCGCATGTTCAGCGCTTGGCCTTGGGACGTTGCTGAATCTGGCGACCGATGATGTCGGTGATGGCCTCGTGGGTGGGCAGATCCTTCACCTTGTGGCCCAGGGCGAGCATCTCGCGACGCGCCAGAAGATTGGTCGGATCGATCTGGAGCGCTTTGCGGAATTGGGCTTCCGCTTCCACCAGGTCACCCTCCTGCTTGAGCAGTAACCCCAACAGACAGTAATAATTGGGATTCTCTGGTTCCAGATTGAGGGCATGCGTGCATGCATTCTTACCGGCATTGTTCCAGCGTGGATTCTTCATGCACACTTCCGCCAGCTTCGCATAATACATCCCTTCGTCCGGATTCAGATCAATGGCGGACTGAATGTACTCGATGGCCCGTGGATAATCCCTCGATTTGAACGATTGCAACCCGATTCTGAACTGAGTGCGCGCCCGATTGCGCTGGCGCCACTTCTCATCCTTTTCCTCCGGTTCGCGACGGATACCCAGGCTCAGCTCATATTCCCGGCGCTGCTCCTCGCCAGTAAGCACCTGGTACGCCTCCTGGATACGCGTGAACACCTTCTCCGACCATATCTTGAGACGGCCGCCGGGATCGTGCGGCAGGGTATCCGGATGATACACCCGTACCATCTTGAGATACGACTTCTTGATGTCCAGATCGGTCGCATCCGGTTCCACACCCAGGACCTGGAAATGCGTTTGACCTAGCAGTTCACGGTGGTGCTTCATCAGCTCATTCACCCGCTCCTCGACCATCTCTGGAGTGAGAACGGGCTGTTTGATATCGATGATGCCCGCACCCAGTAGCCGGTACAAGGTCGTAAGGATACGCTTGCTGTCCATTTTGATGATGTTGAACAGCTCGCGCAGGTTCATCCTGCCGTCGATCCGGGAAATGATGAAGCCGTCCGCGGCATCGAATCCAAGGTTATGCCACAACTCGGGATCCAGATCTTTCACCACTTTGGGAACCGCCGCCAAGTTGCCGAATTTGGCTTTCAGATCCTCCGCCAACTGCTTCGTGCACTCCTTGAGCAACTGCTGGTGTTCCAGGTTCATCGGATCGAGTCGCAAGAGTTCCTTAACGGACATGAACGCATCCCAGAATCTGCTCTCTCCCATCAGTTTCCGGGCGCTGGCCAGCAGATCCACCGACTGCTGCTTGTCCCGGCTGGTGAGCGAAACCTGGCGGTCCGCCAACAGCGTGTTCACGAACATGAGGGTGTCATACTGGTTGAAAGGAGAAGCGGCAAGCAGATCCTTGACGGTCATGTCCTTCTTCAGAAAACGGATGAGGTGCTGTTCGATGGAGGACAAGGGCCGTTGCAGCCGCTCGTTCAGGGAACCGGCGTTATCCAACCGCACCCGGTCCTCGAGATGGATGCGCTGCTTGATGTCATGCCAGTCCTTCAGACGCTGCATCCCGCTTTTCAACAGTTCCGCCAGATCGAGGTCCAGATCCCCCCCCTCATGGTCCGGGAAACGATCCGGATAATACACGAACTGGCCCTCGGCCCAGTCAAACAGGTTGAGCAGTATCTCCCTGGCCTGCTCACGCCTGGTATCCAATAACTCCCCGGCACTGAGAAGCTGTTCATCCACCAGCAACGCGGCGAATCGTTTGTTGCTCTGTGCCTGGAGTTGCTGCAACTCGACCAGGTGGCTCTGATCGAGCACCCCGGTCTTGTACAGAATCATCCAGAGTTTTTCGTTGGCGCTGTCTGAGAAGGCGGCGATCACCTTACCGCCCTTTACCAGCAGCACCTTTGAAGTGGCCTGGTGGGTGAACCGGAAGGTACCCTGCTTGCCGTTTTTCAGTATCCACTGCATGAGCCTCGGGAAGGGAATTCTCTTCAAGTCACCTTTTTGAATCATCATTCGCCCTCATCGGCAAACTGCACCAGCCATCGCATGCCGTGCGCTGCTCGCGTAACCTACTATGATATATACTTTATCCAAGTCCCGATGGGACGTCAAGCCGGTTACATCATCCACCCTGGAACGAGTGATGAACCATGCTCTTTCGTCAACGCGCCTGATCCAGGTCCGCCATCAACCTGGCAATTTCCTGTTGCACCACCTCAACACGTTCCGCGTAATCCTTCGGCAGATTCTCCTTGGTGATTTCCAGATCTGTGACCATCTTCCTGAGCCCCTTGATTTCATCCTTTATCTGCGGTTTCCCCTGACGCTTGGCGATGTTGTCGACATCGACCTTCACTTGGTCCAGATCCGTCTGCAATTCGAGAAATTTTTCGTTGTAGAACTGCGCGTTGGAGTTGATGTTCGGCAGGATCTTGAGAAACAAGGTCAAACAGGCAAGAATCGCCAAAATCAACGCCACGCCTTCGATGGTTCCTATTCCGCGGCGGTTCTCAGAACTCATTGATACCCCCTCCTGTGCAATTGTAGGCAGCCTGGAACGGAAAAACTATAGGATGCGCAGCGGTGAAGTGTCAACCGGCGGCTTGTTCCCACATCCCCCGCTTGTAATTCAACAGTCGCTTCAGGATGGAGTTTTCAACACGCCCGACAACCAGTCTCCGTCGGCGGCGCTTTCCACCATAGGTGTTGAAAGGAATGTCGTGGCTGCCTTAGGCATTCAACAAGATACTACATGTGGCAGGGGATTGGGGCTTACAGGCAACCATCGGATCGAAAAACGGCAGGCGGCGCCGTCGCCCGGTCCCTGCCTCTTCACTCCGGCATGCCCGCTGCCGGTAATAAAAAGCCTTCATCCCGGGCTGCGCCGCAGCGCAATTACCTTGTGGTAATAAGAATCATCGCCCGTGGCACTTCTTGAATTTCTTGCCGCTGCCACACCAGCATGGATCATTGCGCCCGATCTTGTGCTGCTTTCCGTCGGCGGTGAGAATCCGCTTGGCCGGCTGGCGATCGGCGGCGCCGCCCCGACCTTCCAGGTGCCTGCGGGCGGCCGCGCGCTTCTTCACCGGCATGGCACCGGGATCGAACTGTGTCAGCATGATGCGAGTCAGCACATCCTCCTGGATACGCTGGATCATCTCTTCGAACAACTGGAATCCCTCCTTCTTGTACTCGGTAAGGGGATCCTGCTGTCCATACCCTCGCAACCCGATACCCTCGCGCAGGTAATCCATGGCGAGCAAATGATCCTTCCACAACGAGTCGATGACCCACAACATGACATCTTTCTCGAACTGCCGCATGGGTTCGGTTCCGATGATGCTTTCTTTCTCCTCGTACTTGTCATGCACGAGTTCTCGCAGATCCTCGCGCACATCGAGGAGCGCCGTTTCCGGGGAAAATCGATCCAGCAGATCGACCTTGAGATTGAACCGGGCCTGCAATCCCTTGTTCAGCTCATCGTGTTCGACGTCCTCGATACGACTGCGGTCGGGCCCAAGAGCAGCGATCATCTCGTCGAGGATCGCATCGGCCATGTCGATGATCACCGGCTTGATGCTCACCGCCGACAACACATCCCGGCGCTGGCGGTAGACGATTTCACGCTGTTTGTTCATGACATCGTCATACTCGAGCAGGTGCTTCCTGATTGAAAAATTGTTCGCCTCCACCTTGCGTTGGGCACTCTCGATGGCCCGGCTGACCATCTTCGCCTCGATAGGTACATCCTCCTCCATGCCAAGCCGGTCCATAATGGCCTTTACGCGCTCCGATCCGAAGATTCGCATGAGATCATCCTCGAGGGAGATATAGAAGCGCGATGATCCGGGATCACCCATTCGGCCGCTGCGCCCCCTGAGCTGGTTGTCTATGCGACGCGATTCATGCCGTTCAGTGCCGATGATGTGCAATCCGCAGGGGACTTTATCCAGACACGCCGCATACGCCTCCTTCTTGTCCTCTTTCGGACAGTCGGCGCAGTTCTTGTCACAACCCACACAACACAGGATGTTGCCGAGTTCGTCACGGGGACATTTGACCACCCCGGGTCCGAGAACGATGTCGGTTCCTCGTCCCGCCATGTTGGTGGAGATGGTGACCGCTCCCGCCTGTCCGGCACGGGAGACGATCTGAGCTTCCTGCTCATGGTACTTCGCGTTCAGGACTTCATGCGCGATCTTGTCCCGCTTCAGGATGCGCGACAGCATTTCCGAATTTTCGATGGAGATGGTGCCCACCAGCACCGGCCGCCCCGCGGCATGTAACTCCTTGATCTCGTTGACCACCGCCTTGAATTTTTCAGCCGCGGTCTTGTAGATCACATCGGAGTACTCCTCCCGGATCAGGGGACGATTCGTCGGAATCACCACTACATCCAACTTGTACGTGTGAAAGAACTCCGCCGCCTCGGTTTCCGCCGTTCCGGTCATGCCGGCAAGCTTTTCATACATCCTGAAATAGTTCTGAAATGTCACGCTGGCAAGGGTCTGGTTCTCGTTGGCAATTTTGACCCGTTCCTTTGCTTCCAAAGCCTGGTGGAGACCATCGCTGTACCGCCGGCCAGGCATCAACCGGCCGGTGAATTCATCCACGATGATCACTTCCTGCTCCTTGACCACGTAATCGACATCACGCTTGAACAGGGCATGCGCCTTCAAAGCCTGATTGACGTGATGCAGCACTTCCATGTTCTCCGCATCATACAAGTTGGGTGAATCACCCGGCAGCAATCCCTGGCCTTTCAGGAATCCTTCCGACTTGCCGACCCCGGAGTCCGTCAGGGAAACACTTCGCGATTTCTCGTCAATCTGGAAATCCACCTCCCTGGTCAGCCTGGGAATGAGCTGATTGATCTTGTAATACTTGTCGGTGGACTCCTCTGCCGGACCGGAAATGATGAGCGGTGTTCGGGCTTCATCGATCAAAATGCTATCCACCTCGTCAACGATGGCGTAATGGTGATTACGCTGCACGAAAGCGGACAAGCTGGTCTTCATATTGTCCCGGAGGTAATCGAATCCCAGTTCGTTGTTAGTCGCATAGGTTACGTCAGCCCGGTACGCCATGTAGCGTGACCAGTCATCCATATCATGCTGGATGGTGCCCACGGTCAATCCGAGAAACCGGTAGATGCCCCCCATCCACTCGGCGTCCCGCCTCGCCAGGTAATCATTCACGGTCACCACATGAACGCCGCGACCGGTCAGTGCATTCAGATACACCGCCAGTGTCGCCACCAGTGTCTTGCCCTCACCGGTCTTCATCTCGGCAATCTTGCCGCGATGCAAGACAATACCGCCGATCAGTTGCACATCGAAGTGGCGCATGCCCAGCACCCGTCGGCTGGCCTCCCGGACTGTGGCGAATGCTTCCGGCAATAACGCATCCAGGCACTCGCCGCCGGCCAAACGGCGGCGCAATGCCACCGTGTTCCCCCGCAGGCCGGCATCACTCATGGCCCGCATCTTCGGTTCGAGGGAGTTGATCTCATCAACGATCGGCATGATCTTTTTGATCTCACGCTGATCCTTGCTGCCGAAAAACATCTTGAATAGCGTCGTTATCATCTACCCTCGCTACCTCCAGCCCATTACACCAGCCGAAAACATTACCACCTGAGGTGCGCTCCGGCAAGCCCGCCCGGCTCAATTCCAGGTGGCGTCATATGCCTCCCATGTCCCCGGTGAACAGATGCCAATCCATTTCTCCGGGGAGGATGCCACCATGGCCGCCGTCATGCGATCACGCCACGACAACACGCCGCCTCCTCACCGACCGAAAGAAGCGGTCCCCGCCGATCTCAGGACCTATCCAGCAAGTAGATGAAATAGTATGGATTCACCGGCTGCCCCTCGATCCGCACCTCATAGTGCAAGTGAGGGCCGGTCGCCCTGCCGGTTGAACCAAGGCGTCCGATGACCTGGCCGCGTTGGACCGTGTCACCTTCGTTCACCTGGTAACTCTGCAGATGCGCGTATCTCGTTTCGAACCCGAAACCATGATCGACACAGATGGTTTTCCCGTAATCACCATGCCAGCCGGCAAACACCACTGTCCCGGAACCAGCAGCCAAGATAGGCGTGTTACGCAGATGCGCGAAATCCAATCCCTGGTGCATGTGCACTTCACCGGTGAAGGGGTCCTTGCGGATTTTAAAACCCGAGGAGATCCAACCGCCGTGGATGGGGCGTATGGCGGGAATGGAGGTCAACAACTCCGCCTTGCGTTCCAGATAATGCCGTAACGCCTGGTTGATGGTGTCCTGCTCCTGGTTGCGTACCTTGATATTGTGGATTCTCAGCCACAGGTCTCTGACCAGCTCTTCTTCCTTGGAATGCAGCGTATTTTTATAAGGATTCCCCACCATGTTCTCGGTCAACCCGCCGACGCCATGCATGGACTCGATCCCGACACTCTGGATTAACTGCTCGTTGGTCTTCTCAACGTTGTTCAAGGAATCCTGGAGTTCCACCACCGATTCGTTCAGTATGCGCAGTTGGTCGGTTTTGCTCCGCTGTTCGCTGAGCAGCAGGTCATACCTTTCTTCCAGGGCATGCAAACGGCGGTATTCCATGGCCAGATACCCGCTGCAGCACGCCAGCGCCACGGCGGCCAGGCTCACCGCCATCAACCAGCGGTTCGCTTTTCTATTCTTGTATGATCCTGTTGTATCGGTCCTTTTTCTCATAAACCTCAGACTCCGCCATCAATACTTGACCGCACGGCACTGCAGAGTACAGATTGATAACGGTTATCCTTAGTTAGAACATACTGTTATTTTTGTCAAGCGCTTTTTACCGCTCTGCGTCACCACGCCGCGAAAACCTCCCGCATGTTGTCCCGCAACTTGCCCTGGATTACTTCTTACCCGGTCCGGGACGGCCCCGGAGCAAACCTTCTCCACCGAGAGTCGCCGGCGGCGTTGAACACCGGACAGCCTGACATTCCCGGGCATCCCCCCAGGATCAGACAGGCCCGGACCCAGGGGTCAGAACACTGGACAGGCTGATATACACGATTGGCTCCATTGACACCAATCAGTATCAAATTTACAATTCGTATACTGCGCGGACGTATTCGGGAGGTCCGAATGACATATTCCAGGGTGTTTTCTTTCATCATGTGCATGGTAACCTTCGTGTGCCTGCTTGCTGCCTGCGGGCCACCCAGGGTATTACGCGATCAGACCGCCACGGGAATCACCCTGTACGAACAAGGTGCACTTGATGAGGCACGGGTGATTCTGGAGGAATCGGTGCGCGCCTACCCAGACAAGCCGCCCAGCGATCATGCCATGTTCGTGCTGTCGCTCATCGCCGCCGAACGCGGCGACTTCAGCCAGCAGGAACGATGGTGCCGACGGCTCGATGGCGCGTTTCCCGATTCCAGGTACCGGCAGCCATGCATGCTGGAACTGGCCAGAAACCTCCTGAAGGGACCCGCGCCGGAGGCGGCGGCGAATTTACTGCTGAAGCTCCTCAATACAGATGATCGAATGGTACGGCAAGACGCGCTCGACCTGCTCGCAGGCTATCATGAAAGCCGGGGAGACCTCCATCGTGCAGCCGACTTCCACGATCAGGCCGCAGGTCTCATGCTGGCTGGACTGCCTCGCGCCTTGCGCCAGGCTCACGCCAGCCGCCTCTACGAGCTGGCCGGCGAACCGGCAGCGGCGCTCCGCATGGAGGTGCGCGCGATCGATGACGGCGCTGCCGGCGAACCTGACTGGCTGGCCGGTGAGATATTGCGCGCCGGTGATCTCTACATCGTCAACGGCCAACTCTTTCAAGCCCTCGAGACTTACGCGCGCGGCCTCCGCCTGGCCGCCAATCCACAACTCCTGCATAACCTCCGGCGACACCTCCAACGTGCCCTGCTGCAACTCGATCAACCGTCCAGGGAACTCCTTGAGGCGCGGCACACCGGTGACTTGATTGGCGCGGAGCTTGCGCTCATCAAGGCACAGACACTCGCTGATGCGGATGAATTCGATGCGGCCGCCGAAATCCTGATGAAACTGTTGCAGGATTTTCCTGATGACGAGATCAGCACCCAGGCCGGTCAAGAACTGTTCGTTGTGCAATCCGAACTGGCCGTCGATGCCCAGCGTATCGGCGTGCTGCTGCCATTGAGCGGCCAGCTTTCCGTGTTCGGCCGCGCCGCCCTGCACGGCATCCAACTGGCGCAGGTCCAGGCCGGTGATAAGAGACAATCGTTCATCCTTCTTCCCATGGATACGCACGGAGATGCGGGCGAGGCTGCCAAGGCGGCGGAACAGTTAATCGTCGAGGAGCACGTGGTGGCCATCATCGGGCCACTTCTGTCCCGCTGTGTCCGTGGGGTAATACCGGTGGCCGAACGATATCACACGCCGGTGTTCACTCCCGGAGCGGCGGACCCCGGCATCCCCGGTGAGAGTAAACTGCTGTTCCGCAACTGCGTGACCTCTGCTTCGGAAGGCAAGGTCATCGCCCGATTCGCGCATGATACGCTGGGAATCACCACCTGTGCAATACTCTATCCCGATAATGCCTACGGGCGTGATCTGAGTGAAATCTTCACGGGTGAATTCGAGACTGCAGGTGGAGATATCGTTGCCGCCCAACAGTATGCAGAGGGTGAAACCGATTTTCGACAGGCGATTCTCGCGGTCAAGCCTCATCCTTTCGAGGGACTCTTCATTCCCGATTACGCCCCCACCGTGGGACTGCTTGCACCGCAACTGCCTTTCCATGAAATCATGGATGCCGTCTTGCTGGGAACCAGCGGCTGGAATGCACCGGAACTGCTGGATATCGGGGGGCGATACGTGGAAGGCGCATTTTTCACCGAGCCGTTCTTCAAAGGTGACTCCTATCCTCCCATCCAGACCTTTGCCATGAACTACCAGAGGATGTTCCTGGAACCACCCAGCCTGATCTCCGCCCAGGCGTACGAAGCAGCATCGATTCTCCTTGGGATCGTGGGGGAAAGCTGCGCATCCAGGCACTGTGTGGCTCGACGATTGGCTGAGACTCCTGAATTCACGGGATTGTCAGGGCCGCTGGTCAATACACCTGACGGCGATCTGGATCGCGAGATCGCCATCCTGCTGGTGAATCACGGCGCACTGGAAGAGTTTCGGGAACGGGCGGCGAGCACACCGGCGCCACACGTCACCATGCTGGCGCGGGAACCAGCGGGTTTCTGACAGGGAACCCGCAAGACAGTCCCCTGGCACCAGGGGGCAGGATCAATCCACGGAGTATGAAAAGGGTGATACCCCCGCGCCGCCACTGTCCTGCACGGTTTCCTCTTCAGACGCCTGGTCATCGGTGTCAAACCGCAAGAACTGGGTACTGCGCATCTTGTGGGCATCACACAAGCGCAGTGGCTCCGTGCCAGCAATGAACGCTTCCGTGATGACTGTCGAACACTTGTCAGTAGCCAACAGGCCGGTCTCCGCATCGATCCCGAGGAGCCGGATGCCTGGTGGTTGGATAAAATCCAGGACCGGCAGGCCGCGATGCGCCTCCCTCATGAAATCGATCCAGATCGGCAACGCCGCCCTGGCACCTGTTTCATTCCTGCCGATGGGCTGCGGTTCGTCGAAACCCACCCAGACGCTGGTAATATGCTGCCGGGAGAACCCGTTGAACCAGGCGTCCCGATAGTCATTGGGGGTGCCGGTCTTGCCGGCCAGGGGACGGCCCAGCACCTGCGCCTGTCGTCCGGTACCCCGCTCCACCACACCCTGCATTAAACTGGTCGTCAGGTAGCTGGCCTGAGGTGACAACGCCCGTCTGATCTCCGGCAGGTTTTCCATGATCACCTGGCCGTTATAATCAAGCACCCGCTTTATGGCGATGGGTTTGATCCAGTCACCCTGGTTAGCGAGCACGCCGTAGGCTCCCACCAACTCCAACTGAGTCACGCCCGATGAGCCAAGCGAAAGAGACAGATTATCCGCCAGCGGACTTTCTATGCCCATCAGTCTGGCGTATTGAATGGCCGTGCGCACGCCGATGGAAGACAACAGGCGGATGGTAACCAAGTTGCGGGACTGCTCCAAACCCTGCCGCAGCGTAGTGGCGCCGTAAAACCTGCCGGAGTAATTACCGGGTCGCCAATACTCCTGCTCCTGCTCCTCCTCCACTCCCTCTTCACCATCTTCTCCCTCATCACCAGGCGCGCCGACGGCATCCGTGCCATCCTCCCGCTCCGGTTCGTCGCGCAGATCCTCCTCGGAGATGATCTCAGTGACGATAGGGGCATCATAGACGATATCGGCGGGGGTCATGCGCGTATCCAACGCGGCGGTGTAAATGATCGGCTTGAAACCGGAGCCTGGTTGCCGGTGCGCCTGGTACACGCGATCGAACTTACTTTCGGCGAAATCACGTCCGCCGATCCAGGCGCTGATGTACCCGGTACCGGTGCACATGCTCAGGAGTGACCCTTGCAGCGTGGGTTTCTGGTAGAGTCCGAGGCGTACCACATCAGACGCTTTCTCGATGATGAAGAGTGCCTCTTCTCCGGATGTGAAGATGGTTCGAAGGTCCCGCGCGATGGTCCACCCGTCATGACCCGGATCGACATCATGAACGGTATTATCCATACGTACCTTGAGCACCGTTTTGCCTACCTCTTCGATGGGCAGGCGGAGGACGGTCCCAACTGGCACCACTCCATCGGCTCCCACTGCGGGTTCCTCTCCGACAACATCGGCGAGCGGTATGGACGGATCATACCCTCGGCGCTTGGTGATCTCCAGCAGCCCCCTCTCGACCGCCTCCTGAGCGGCGGCCTGCAACCGCGTGTCGAGAGAAGTAAAGATGCGTAAGCCGCCGGCATGCACCGCCTGAGTTCCCAGTTGCTCCTCCAGGGTACGCCGGACATATTCCAGGAAATAGGGGGCCGCGAATTCCACCCTGGAACCCGTGGACAGGACGATAGGCTCGGCATCTGCTTTTTCAGCCATGCCTTGGCTGATGAAACCAGCCTCCACCATGCGGCTGAGCACCACGGAGCGGCGCCGTTCGGCGCGCTCCATGGACACGAACGGCGAACCGGCGCTTGGGGCCTGCGGCAATCCCGCCAGCAGCGCACATTCACTAAGAGTCAGCTCATGGAGTTCTTTGTCGAAATAGCGCAACGCGGCGCTCTTGATGCCATAGGCGCCGTGACCGAAATACGTTTCGTTCAGATAGAGTTCAAGGATCTGGTTCTTGGTGAACCGGGACTCCAGTTCTACGGCAATCAGCGCCTCTTTGATTTTCCGCATCCATTTTTTTTCGCGCCCCAGGAACAGGTCCCGCGCCACTTGTTGCGTGATGGTACTGCCGCCCTGGGAGATTTTCCCCTCCAGGAGGTTTGCCTTGGCCGCCCGCAGGATAGCCTGGAAGTTCACGCCGTGATGCTGATAGAAATCAGTGTCCTCGGTGGCCAGCAAGGCTTCCTGAAGCAGTTTCGGAACCTCCGCGATACTGACGGGCACGCGGTCTTCAAACGCGAACTGGCCGATGACCCTGCCGTCGTTCGAATACACCAGCGACGTCAGAAACGGATGAAAATCCGCCATGGAATGCAAGGTTGGCAATTCACGCTGCAGAGCCAGATACTCGAAATAAAGCCACCCGCCGCCAACCGCGGCGGCAGCGATCAGAAGGATGCAACTAATGATGATACTCAGACGAAAGGCCACGAGTGATCCCCTTTTGCCGTCAATGTCAAATCCGCCACACCTTACTCCATTCCGCCGCACCGTGGAAGCTCGCCAGCCCTGTCACCAAGGCAGGGGGATTCGAGAAGATGCAAGCCGGTATCGCTGTCGAGATGCGCGATAGCACCCAGCGGGAGCGTCAGAGCCACCTCCTGGTGACCGAAAGGAACCCCTCTCACCACCGGGATATGGAGATCGGCCAGACGGTCGGCGATGACCTCCTCCGCGGTCGGAGATGGTTCATCATCCTGCGGGATGCAATTCGTGAGCGCGCCGATCACGATTCCCGCCGTGCGCTGCAGACAACCGGAAAGGCGGAGCTGCGTCAGCATCCTGTCCACCCGGTAGGGATCTTCGTTCACTTCCTCGAGGAACAGGATCGTCCCGTTGAGATCCGGCATGTACGGAGTGCCGACCAGGGCGGTAAGGAGCGTGAGACAGCCGCCCACCAGGGGACCAGTGGCGCAACCGGGGGTTATTACCGACCAATCGGGCCATGCAGATGCACACAGCACTGAGGGACCGCACCCTCCGATCATGGCAAGCAGTGACTGCCCGGTCAAGGCCGGCACTCCTCCGGCCAAATCGACGGCCGCCATTGGGCCATGAAAGGTAATGAGTCCGGTCCGCGCATGTACGGCCAAGAGAAGGCTGGTGATGTCGCTGTAACCCACAAGAACTTTGGGATGCGCGGTGAACAGCGAATAGTCGAGTTGTTCCAGCAGGCGAATCGAACCATACCCGCCACGCGCCGCCATGATCATGTCCACCTTGGGATTCCTGAGCAACTCATGGAGGGCTTCCGCCCGTTCCTCATCCGTACCGGCCAGGTAGCCCCGGCGGCGGTACACGGCGGCGTGCACCACGACGTTGAACCCTTTCCCGCGGAGCCAGTCCACTCCCGCAGCCAGCCGGGAGCGCGCCACCGGCCCGCCGGGACAGGTCAGCCCGATTGTCCCTCCGGACGGAACCGGTGGCGGCCTGATGCCGCCTCTGGAGAGATGTTCACCCAGATTTCGGGCCACGCGTTCAGTCCTCAACCGCAGAGTGACAACACTTCGCGTGCCAGTGCCTCGATTCCGGCTGCCGCCTCCGATATTCGATTGGCGAGCATGTACGCCGGCGTACTCACCAGCCTGTTCGCTTCATCGACCACAATCCCGGTGACCTGACAATCAACATGACGCCCGCCCATCGCAGCGATTGCGCTGGCGGTACCGGGGTCATCACCTATGGTAACCATGGGATTGAGCCGCAACGGCTGAAGCGCTTTCACCAGGAGGGCAGGGGCAATGCAGATTGCGCCGATCGGTTTGCCGGCACGGGCCATTCCCTGAATCAATGCTGCGACTTCAGGCAAAACGGTGCAATCAGGTCCCTTCACGGCGAAATCGCAAAGGTTTTTGGCAGCGCCGAAACCACCGGGAATGATCAAGGCATCCAATCGATCCACAGGAACCTCGCGGATCGGCTTCACGGCTCCCCGAGCAATGCGCGCCGACTCCTGTAACACCTGGCGGCCGGCGCTTGTCTCAACGGCACCGGTGAGGTGATTGACGACATGCATCTGGGGACCTTCGGGAGCCATGACAATCACCTCAGCATCCGCCTGGTCGAGCGCCAGCAGGGTCAGCACCGCCTCGTGTATTTCCGAACCATCATAAACTCCGCAACCAGCAAGCAACACTCCCACTCTGGCCATGTCAGCATCCTTTCTCTTTCGGCCGCGTTGTGCCAATTGGGCGGCCGGTTCCAGATCGGCGTCCACTCGTCCAGAATAGCCGCTTGGCGGGCGATGGGGAAGCCCGGAGGAATGGCGTGGTTGGACGGCGGCACGGCCCCCCGGCTGACCACTGAAAAGGGAAACACCGGAGCAGGCTCCGGTGCTTAACAGTCCTTGTAACGCCGTTCCCGGCTGTTCGTCACTTGCGGCTGAGTTTGCTCTTCAGTGCGTCCAGTCGGCCCTTCTTTTCATCCGTCGCGGTTTTCTTCTTCTCACTCCGATCGACCAGTTCGATCATGGCGAGAGGTGCGGCATCTCCCAGACGGTTGCCGACCCGGGTGATGCGCGTGTAGC
>JAFGDC010000266.1 GCA_016932295.1 candidate division CSSED10-310 bacterium | reverse complement strand
TTGCGCGAACCGGCATCCAGGGCGTCATCGTACAACCGTTTCCGAAGCGCGACAGCCATTTCCCACCAGGCATGCGATATGCAAACCCGCACGCAGCGCCTTGGTATCTCGTCGTGGCCGCGCGTGGCCGCCAGCAACCGCTCGATGACCGTTGTCGCGCGTTCCCGCATTCCCACGGCCACCAGTTCTTCAAACAACCGTACCTGGTTGCTCCACCGCAGCGGCTGCAGTTCACAGAGCCGTTCCAGGCTACGGATCCGTTCGTTGACTTCAGGTGCTGCTGTGCCATGCAACTCGAGCAATTCCGGAACATCGGCCTGAACGATTCGAACCATGCGGGCATGCGTTTTACCATACTGCCGGTAGTCCTGGACAAGGGCGGAATTTTCAGCTTTCGTCAATAATTCGGCACGCAGGCTCCTGGTTCGGTCTTCCAGGCGTCGGCGGCGTTCACGCAGGATGAAACGGATGCCGAGCAGGCTGGCTGCTGTTCCGAAAAGTCCGATAATGACCGCGATCCAGAGAAGGAGGTACGCACGCATTGCCAGATCCGTTTCGGGAAGAAGTGTCAGGTGGATCAAGTGAGGATTGAGGGTGTAAATCAAACCCAGGAGCATCAGGAAGCAAACAGCCCCGGCCGCGGCCGCGCCCAGACCAAGGTAGCGGCGATACCGCCAGGGAGCGCTCCGCTGTCCGCCGATCTTCCTCGGTCTTCTCATGGCGTTCACTTCAGCCTGTATTTTTTTCGTTTTTCCAGCAGTGTCTTCCGATTGATGCCAAGAATCTGAGCAGCGGCACTTTTGTTTCCCACGGTTTTTTGAAGAATGGCCTGAATGTAGAGCTTCTCGAGTTCGGCGAGGCTGAGATTGCGCTGGGAGGCGGTGGCGATGATATCGTTTTCCAGGTTGAAATGCGTGATCCTGATGTCGTTCAAGGCGATATCGAGCCCCTCGCAGGTGATGAGCGTGCGCTGGAGAACATTGATCAACTGTCGGATGTTGCCGGGCCAATGATAGTCCGTCAGGAAGGTCATGGCTTCCTGGCTGATCCGGTACTGTTGCTTCTTGCTTTCCGGCAGGACAGCAAGAAAATGCTCTACCAGCAGCGGGATATCTTCGCGTCGCTCGCGCAGGGGGGGCAGCCCGAGACAGATGACTCCCAGCCGATAATAGAGGTCCTTGCGCAGGAGACCCTGGTAGATTGCCAATGATGGTTCCAGCAGCGAGCACGTGATAAAACGGGTGTTGATGTGGATATGATCGAAGCCGCCGAGGCGTTCGAAGTAGCCGTCCTGTATCACTCTGGTCAGTTTTGCCTGGGTGGTGACCTCAACCGCCGTGATATTGTCCAGCAGGATGGTGGCGTTGTCGCCTCGCTCCAGGCGGCCGGGTTTGGCCTTGGTGGCACCGGTGAACGCGCCCGGTTCGAATCCGAACAGCTCTGATTCAACGAGATCCGGCGGAATGGCGGCGCAGTCAATTTTTACCAGCGGCATCCGTCGCCTCGGGGACTGGCAATGAATGAAACGCGCCAAGTGTTCCTTACCGGTGCCGCTCTCCCCGTGAATGAAGACCGGCGTGGAGGTCGAGGCAACCCGCTGGGCGAGCTTCAGCACCTCCAGGACATGGCGATTCCTGCCGATGAATACTTCACCGCGATTCAGGCATTCGGAACGAATATCCTCATCCCCCGCCATCATTCGATCTCCGATGTTCGTCATTCCTCCGGCGACTTGAAATAGACCACTGCATCCCGCCAGAGATGTTCCAACTGGTAGAACTTACGCCTTTCCTTGTGGAATACGTGCACCACCAGTTCGTTGAAGTCGGCCAGCACCCAGTCGTTTGAGCCTTGCCCTTCTATGTGATGTGCTCGTACACCCAGGGTACGGGCGCGATCCAACATTTCATCGGCAACGGCCTGCACCTGGCGATGTGAACCGCCGCTGCAGATCATGAAATAATCGGTGATGGTGGAATAACTACGCAGATCCAGGACGATGATGTCCTCTGCTTTCTTGTCCGACGCCGCTTCAATCAGGTTGTCGATCAATTGTTCGGTCTCTATGATGTTCCTCCTGTGCGGGCGTTCCCGATAACGCTGTCAAATATCCAGAAAATAGCACAGGACCGACATTCGGTCAACGACCGCAAGGGGTTAGCTTCAATACCGAGTCACGCGGTACGGTGATGGCCGTCACGGCAAGGTACCGGCATCGCTCACGCGCCGGCTGGTTCCCTGTAGAGGTCCCGGGTTTCGATGTACTCGTGCACCGGCGGCGGCACCAGATACCGCCAGGCCTCGCCGCGCCCGATGCGCCGCCTGATTTCGGTGGATGAGACCGCCATGGCTGGAATCCGTATGAGGTGGATGCCATTAGTGCGGCCCGGTTCAGGTGGAACCAACTCCAATGGACTCGCCCACTGGCCGCCATCGAGTTCCGGGCCGGGCTCGAAACGGCCGGCCATGCAGGGCAGGGCACCCAGCCGCGACGGCATGGCGCCGGGTCTGGTGGCGATGATGAAGCAGGTCGATGCAAGGATGTCCTCGTATGAGTACCAGGTCTCTATCTCGAGGAAACTGTCCAAGCCGGTTATGAAATGCAGATCCAAATCCGGTTCCGAGGCATGCAGGCGCCGGAGATCGCGCAGCGTATGAAGGGTATACGAATGACCCTCGCGCCTGATTTCCAGATCGCTGAGTTCAAACGCCTTGTTGCCGGCGATGGCGAGACGGACCATGGCGAGTCTCGCGGCGGCGTCCACCAGGGGGCGTGGGTGTTTGTGCGGCGGCACATTGCTCGGGATGAACAGGACCTTGTCCAGGCGCATCTGCCGCCGCGCCTCGTCAGCCAAGACCAGGTGTGCCACATGGATGGGGTTGAAGGTTCCCCCGCATAATCCGAGTCTCACGGTGCCTGCTCCAGGGCGGCGACACCATCCCATACAGCGTCCAGGAGCGTCGGAATGCCGGCGCCGGTGACCGCCGAGATCGGATGCGGCGTGAGTCCTTGCGGTAGAAGGAACTCGCTGAGTAGCCGCAGTTTCTCCGCGTGATCGGGCAGATCGATTTTACTGGCTGCCACGATGAAAGGCTTCACCGCGAGCGAAGCGGAGTAGTTGGTGAGTTCGGAACGAAGAATAGTGAATTCGGCCACCGGATCCCTGCCGGTCATGGGTGAGAGATCGATGAGCATGATCAGGAAGCGGGTACGCTCGATATGCCTGAGAAAACGCAGGCCGAGGCCGGCGCCTTCATACGCGTGCTCGATGATGCCGGGGATGTCGGCGAAGACGAGGTGCTGTTCGCCGTGATGAGAGACGATACCGAGATGGGGAACCAGTGTGGTGAACGGGTAATCGGCGATCTTCGGCCGGGCGGCTGAGATCGAGGCGATCAGGGTTGATTTACCGGCGTTGGGGAAACCAACCAGGCCGACATCCGCCATCAGTTTGAGCTGGAGGCGCAATTGTCGTTTTTCGCCCACTTCGCCTGGTTGGGCAAAGCGCGGCGCCTGGCGGGTGGCGGTTTTGAACGCCATGTTGCCTTTGCCGCCGCGTCCGCCACGGGCAATCACCGCTTCCTGGCCTTCCTCCGTCAGGTCGGCGAGCAGATCTCCCGACAGGTTGTCGTACACGAGCGTGCCGATGGGCATCTCGAGAACGAGATGTTCACCGCTGCGGCCGGTCTGCTGTTTGCCGCGACCATGCTGGCCCCGCTCGGCGCGATGGATGCGCTGGTATTTCTGATCCAGGAGGGTGTGCAGGCGTGAGGTGGCGCGCAGCACGACATTTCCGCCATGCCCGCCGTCCCCGCCGTCAGGCCCCCCCCGAGGGATATACTTTTCTCTTCTGAAACTGACGCAACCACGCCCGCCGTTACCGGCCCGCACCTCTATTGTGGCTTCATCGATGAACAGCGGCTGCAGTTTGCTTTCCACGGGATTCGTGGAGGGTTGGGCGTGGTGCGGACAACCGGTGGTCAGGCACCCTCGACAGGGTCTATCCGAACGAATGTGCGGGCCCGGTTGGTTTCGAACACCACCTTGCCGGTGATCTTCGCGAACAGGGTATCATCTTTGCCGATGCCGACGTTGTCGCCGGGGCGGTAACGCGTCCCGCGTTGTCTGACGATGATGCTTCCGGCTGGGACGAATTGTCCGCCGAAGCATTTGACGCCAAGTCTCTGCGAGTTGCTGTCGCGACCGTTTCGAGAGCTTCCTACACCCTTTTTATGCGCCATGGGTCACTCCTTCCTTGCCGTCCATGCAATCGGACCGGCTACTCCGCGGTCTCGACGGCGTCGGAATCCGCTCCACCGCCGTCGGCGGATATCGCGCCGGGAAAGCTGATTTCCTGAACGATGACATTGGTGATCATCTGACGGTGTCCGGCTTTTCTCCGGTACCCTTTGCGGCGCCTCTTCTTAAATACAACCAGCTTCTTGGCCTTCGTCTGATTGACTATTTTGGCGCGGACAAACGCCTCCTGAATGAGCGGCGCGCCCACCATCGTGTTTTCCTCAGACCCTATCAACAACACCTCGTCGAATACCACCTCGTCACCGATGTTGCCATCGAGCTTTTCGATGGCCAGCGGTGCTTTGGGTTCGACCCGGTACTGCTTGCCTCCAGATTTGATTATCGCGAACATCTCGTCGACCTCCAAGCGATCCAGACAAAACATTAACGCAGGCTATAGAAAAGCATCCCCGCTGTCAACAGATAAGTTGCTGAAGACTACCACTCCCGACGCGGCGTTCATCCAGCATGCCTGGGGACCGTGGAGCGCCGCATCCCGCCATCTGTATCAGGATCCATACATCAGCTTTCTTGCATCTTCTCCGGTAAAAGTATCCCTTGCTTCTTCATCGGATGATCTGATATTGATCATCCTATAAAAATAATGGTTTGTCACGGAAGCCACAGGCAGAATGAGTAGTTGCGGACGATGGAAGTCGAAGTTTTTCGACATCGGAGGCCTGGAATGGTGAATGAAGCGGTTGTCGCTCGACTTGATCGAGGAATAATGACCTGCTGCCATCCGCGTGGCGAATCATTTGAAAAATTTCAAATGGAACAGCGCCGTTGCACGCTCCTCTGAATGCTGAGAGGGAAACTGGTTAATGATTGTTGATCACAAAAAGGGGGATCCAACACTCACCTTGTGGGGAAAAACCAACGATTATCGGCGAATATCGGATCGGAAGGAAGCCAGGTACCATCCTTTGCTCTTTCATATGCTAGATGTCGCAGCGGTGGCAGGTTTGGTCTGGGACCATTGCCTCTCATCACCACTCATCGAAAGAATTGCACGATCACTCGGTCCCTGTGCACGGTATCTTCTGGTTTTCCTGGCCGGTGCGCATGATATTGGCAAGGCGAGCCCAGCCTTCCAATACCAACGTCCCGATCTGGCCCGCTTTTTAACGTTACGTTTTTCAAAGAACGATCAGAAAAGACCGCATGGGTACATCAGCGCAAAAGTGCTCACGGAGAGCATCGGGAACGAATCCGCGAGCTGCCTGCTTGCGCAAATCACTGGTGGCCATCATGGTTTGTTTCCGCGCTCCATTGACCTTGCCCTTTCTATCAGCACACTTGGTAACCAAATGTGGCGGGATTTACGACAGGACATTCTTGTCCAGCTCGCGAATATCATCGGCTATCAACTTGACAAAGAACAGGCGGTTATTGGTGATATCCAGGATCCATCCATGGTACCGATCCTTGCCGGTCTCATATCCATAGTGGACTGGATCGGTTCCAGTCAGGATTTTTTTCCTTGCGAAATGAAGATTGGCCACCCCGTTTCGTTGAAAGCTTCAGAATACTGGTTCCTGGCTCAGGACAGGGCGCGAGAAGCCCTTCATCGACTCGGCTGGCTGCCAGCCGTATCGTTCGCCCGGGAAGCCGATTTCAGCCACATTTTCCGCGGATACAATCCGAATGCACTGCAGAAGGCAACGATCTCACTGGCGAAACGACAATCCGAGCCCTATCTCATGATAATCGAAGCACCTATGGGCCAGGGTAAAACAGAAGCCGCGCTCTATGCTGCGGATCTCGCCATGTGCCGTGGACTGGCCCGTGGCTTGTACGTCGCTCTTCCTACCCAGGCAACCGGCAATGCGATGTACGAGAGGGTGCGAAATGAGTATTTAAAAACCAGAGGACACAGAGGGAAGCTTAATCTGCAACTCGTTCATGGAGACGCGTTACTCGCACTGCATGCATCACCGAGGGAAGGGGAACTGGCCGAGTTCGCTCCCTCTAACATCGATGAAGCGGGTGATGTCGAAGCACAGACATGGTTTGCCGCCAGAAAACGTCCGCTGCTCGCTCCGTTCGGTGTCGGTACTATCGATCAGAGTCTCTTGAGTGTCCTGCAAACCAGGCACTGGTTCGTCAGGATGTTCGGGCTCGCTCAAAAGGTTCTCATTTTTGATGAGGTTCATGCCTATGATGCCTACATGACCACCATCCTGGAACGACTGCTCCACTGGCTGTCAGAACTGGACACAACGGTCATTCTTCTTTCCGCGACCCTCCCGGAAGAGAGGCGCAGAGCACTCACAAGTGCGTATTCCGGATGCGCGGATGCCGCATTCGGTCGCTATCCGAGAATAACGGTAGCACCGAAGCGCCGGTATCCATGCACCATCGCCGAGATCCCTCCCATGGTCATCAATGTGCCGCGGGAGAATTCTCGAACCATCAATCTCGAACGTTGCACATACGGATTTGCGCAACTCAGCGTCATCCTCAATACGCGCCTTCGATCCGGCGGCTGCGCGGCAGTGATCTGCAATACGGTGAATCGCTCCATCGAAGTGTACCGACATCTGCGGGATCACTTGATTGATACCCGTTGCGATCTTTTCCATGCGAGAACCTTAAAACTATGGAGAACTCACAAGGAAAAGAAAATCATTCAATTATATGGCAAAGGCATCAAGGATGATGGGGGAGACTATGTGAATGAATCTCGCCCCAACCGGTCTGTCCTGGTGGCCACGCAGGTTATAGAACAGAGCCTGGATCTGGATTTCGACATCATGTTTTCAGAAACCGCACCAATCGACCTTCTGCTTCAGCGCATGGGAAGACTACACCGGCATCCCAGGCGTCGGCCTCAACCTTTCGTCACGCCCGTTTTTTTCATCATGTGCGATGCCGATATCACCGGCCCCCCTCCTGATTCGTTCGGTAACAATATCGAATATATTTACCACAGGTACATTCTGCTCAGGACATGGCTGGCATTGAGAGATCGTGAGGAGGTTCATCTCCCTGGCGATATCGAGACGCTGATCGAGATGGTGTACACGCCGTCTCGGCAGGTTCCGGATGCGAAATGGTCGGAGGCCCTGGCTCACAGCGAAACCGCTTTCAAAAATTCGAACATGGAGTCCATAAAATCCGCGGCGCGCCTGCTTGTGGGAAAACCGCGGTCTCCACTCGACCTTATCGAGGAGTTCAACGATCAACTGGTGGACGATGATGATCCCTTGGTGCACGGGGCAATACGCGCCGCTACCAGGGAAGGCGGACCGTCGGTCAGTGTCGTCATGATCCCGGCGGATAAAGAGTTGACTGAGCCACCATCCACCGGGGAGGTGAGATGGCTGCTGGATCATTCTGTCACGCTGAACCACAGAGGACTCTTTAATGCGATCATGAAAGAAGGGGAACGCCCGGGCGCATGGCATAACAATGCACATCTAAGGCATTCCCGACTGCTCAGGATCAATGATGATAATCAAGCCCGAATCGGTCCGTACATCCTCACTATGGATCAAAACATTGGTGTGGAAATCAAGAAAGTTGGTGGTGAAAATGCGTGAATTCAATCTGATCAGTGAACCATGGATCCCTTGCATCGATTCCGGGGGCGCGAGTGTTGAATTCGGTATCAGAGATGTCTTGCTGAATGCCCATGAACTTCGTGAGATCTGCGATGATTCACCACTCGTAACGGTTTCCATACACAGGGTGCTGTTGGCGGTCTTGTATCGAGCCTACCGGGGTCCCGAGGACTTTTCCTCCTGGCGTGCAATGTATCAGCGAGGAACTTTCGACCCGGCGGTGGTGGACAACTACCTGCATACATGGCATGACCGGTTCTTCCTCTTCCACGAACGCTACCCTTTCATGCAGGTGGCCGGGCTGGATCTGAACGATTACAAGGAAGACGGAAGCGTTAAAAATGACAAATCAGACGGCTTGATGAGACTTATCAAAGAAGCGCCTGACAAAGGCGGACGAATACTCTTCGATCACCGCACCTACTTGGATCAACAGGCCTATGAGAATAACCAGATCGCCAGGATGCTGATCTGCGCCCAATCATTTGCTGGAACCGGTATTGCCTCCTCAGGCAGGATTGGAGTGAAGCCAATCAAGCCCACGCCGTGCCAGTTCGCGCCAGGAGTAGATGGAATGCTGTCGTGGCTGCAGAGATTCTCACTGGCCGCCACCCTCATGCTGAACCTGCCGCCTCAACCATTCAATGAGAACGATCTCCCCTGTTGGGAAAACGACAACATAGTGAGTGCCGCCATTGCATCCTGGAATAAACCACCACTATTCACCGGACCGGTTCAGCGATTCGCCCCCTTGAGCAGGTTCATACGCATAATCGACAACCGGACGATGTTTTTCACCAATGGATTGAAAACAGCCCCAGACACATCGGATCCGATGAAAACCTACTCTCGTACCGATCTGCAAAAACCTTTCCAGGCAGTCAAACTACGCCAGGAGAAAGCCGCCTGGCGCGATGCCCACGCGCTGTTCACCATCGACCGGCCATCACTCAACAAACCGCCCGACTGCATGAACAACGCCGCCAGGGCAGAGATGAGAGGGGTCCTTCCCAGGGATGAGCTGTCAAAAACCAATATCGTCGGTCTCGTAACAGATAAAGACAAGGTTCTGCTTTGGCGGCATGAACGGCTGCCGGTGCCCTCCGCATTGATGCTCAGGGAGGATCTCAGGGAAAGACTGGGATTGCTGTTGCGGCAGGCAGAGCTGGTGGCTTCGCGAATCAATAACAGGATTCACAGAATCGCCCGCCTTTACCTGGCGCCGGAATGCGAATCAACGGAGGGGAGACAACTGGACAAAACCGAGGTGAGCAAGATCATGAACGCAATTGATCCACGTCCCGTATTCTGGTCACGCCTGGAAAATGTCTTTTACACATTGCTGAAGACACTCCCGGGAGACTGGGATGAAGTGGCTGATGACTGGCTGCCCGATGAGGCTCAACGTGCCACTCTGGCGTGGCGTGGATGCTTGAAAAAGGAGGCGCAACATGCCCTCGGGGAAAGCATCCACGCACTGGGGACGACGGCTCGAGCCATCCAGGCAGTCGCGCGTGTCAGTACTGAATTCACCGATGAAGACCTCGAGCCTGAACCTGAAATTCAGAAGAAAGGGAGAAAGAGAGGTGAGAAATCATGAAACTCGATGAAAGACAAAAAGCATTCATCGGCTATCTCCTCATGCTTGCCAGGGAAGGAAAGGAGGATCGCGGCGCCCTCGCCGATCTGAGGAGCGGTCTGGCGAAGGAGCCCGGAACCATGGCCCGCGTCCACAGATACGTGGTTCCCTACCTGCCGGAGGCATCCTACAATGACCGGTGGTACTACCTGACCGCGACATTGTTCGGCATCTTTCCCCAGCATCGTGTGGGGCGATCAATAGGGGGTGCGGTCCGGTTTCTCAGAAGCACGAGCGACAGTATCGAAAGCCGCTTCATCGCAATGATCAACGCCCGTTCGGAGGACCTGGACGATCACCTGCGGCATGTCGTCAGACTGCTGGAGTCCAACAACCAACCATTCGACTGGTTTCGATTGTTCGCCGATCTTCTGCAGTGGGATCATCCAGTGGGGCATGTGCAACTGCGTTGGGCCAGGGATTTCTACGGAACGAAAAGAAGACAAATAAATGAAGAGTGAGGTTGAATGATGAAAGATGGAGTGTTGAGTGCATCTGGAGTAAAGATAGAGGTACACTTGATTCAGAACTTTGCGCCTTCCAATTTGAATCGTGACGATACAGGCCAACCGAAGAGCGCTTTTTTCGGCGGCTTCAGAAGAGCGCGGGTGTCCAGCCAGTGCGGCAAGAGAGCGGCTCGATCCTGGTGGCGGGAACACGGAGTGATTTCAGTCGGGGAACGGACAAAAAAACTGCAACAGTTGATTTGTGAAGGGCTTGAAAGAGACGAGGATTTCAGCCTTCTCGAGATACATAGTGAAACTGTCAGGCAGGCTGTCAGGTTGTTTACGGATGCATATTATGCGGCAGCGGATAAAAAGAAACAAGAAAACACCAGTGTCCTGATCTTCGTGAGTTCAGACGAAATTCAGGTATGTGTGGAATCTGTCAAGAAAATCTGGTTCGATCAGGTGACAGAAACGGTGAAAAAGGGGAAAACAGTTACAGAAACGATCAAAGGACTCGCCTCGCTGGCAGAAGATGTTCAGGCTTTCGATGAAAAAAATGCCGGCTCGGAGCATGACGCTGGCGCCGAGCTGACCGATGATGCCGAACAATTAGAGGGCGAAGAACAGGACGATCGCTCGCGGTCGAAGGGGAAGAAAAAAGAGAATAGACCGAAACTCACCACTGATAAAGAGATCATGACACAGATCATGAATGCTCAGATTTCCGCTGATATCGCCATGTTCGGTCGGATGCTTGCCGAGAAACCGAAACTTAATGTGGAGGCGGCCTGCCAGGTGGCGCATCCCATCTCAACTCACAAGGTGGATCTGGAAATGGATTTCTACACTGCCGTTGACGATCTCAATCCCGCCGAGGAAACAGGTGCTGGAATGATGGGCATCGTAGGCTTCAACAGCGCCTGTTTCTACAGGTACGCCGTGGTGGACCGTGACCAGTTGGCGCGGAATCTCGCCGGAAAAACAACTAAAACCAACGCCAAGTGGGACGAGGACCTCGACGCCGATGATTACCTCAAGGCCGACATCGTGGCGAAAGCGTTCCTTGAAGCCATGGTGTTTGCAATCCCCACCGGCAAACAGAATTCCTTTGCCGCCCAGAATCTGCCAAGTTTCGGCCTGCTCGTCCGACGCCGGGGAGGTGTCCCGATGTCCCTGGCCAACGCCTTCGCCAAGCCTGTACGCACCACTCATGATGATGACGACCTGATAGGGCTTTCCGTGGACGCCTTGACCAGGCACTGGGACATGATGAACAGAGTGTATGGCGACTATGGCGTGCGGGCCGTGGCGTGTTTCCAGGTGGGCCAGGATGAAAAACGACTCAACAGCCTGCGGCACGCAGACAAGGGAACCGTTCTCGAGGCAATCAATGCGATATTCGAAGGTGCGGCGGAATCATGAGTAGTGCATACACTCTTCTCATGCGATTGCAGGGACCCATGCAATCGTGGGGGTATCGCAGCCGTTTCGATTACCGGAATACCGCTCTGGAACCAACCAGGAGCGGCGTTATCGGCCTGCTCTGTGCCGCCATGGGGATCTCCCGGGGTGAGGATGTACGTCGCTTCGATTCCCTGCGCATGGGTGTCAGGGTGGACAAGGAGGGCAGGCCGGAATGCGACTATCACACGGCGCTCGAGGTGATTACCGCTGACGGAATCGGCAAGGGAACCGTGATATCACGGCGTGATTACCTTGCGGATGCGGTCTTCACCGTCGGCCTGGAAACGGGCGATACTGACCTTCTGTACACGGTGGAAAAAGCGCTGAATGATCCCGTTTGGTTCCTGTTTCTGGGTCGGAAATCATTCTGCCTGACCGCCCCGCCACTCTCAGCGGCATTCCCCGCCATCAGCCGGCTGCCACTCGAGGAAGCTTTGTCGGGTGCCTCATTTTCGCTGCTGTGCAAGCCGGCGAGAGGTTCGCTCAAATGCAGGTATATCATCGAGAGACCCGATGGAGAACGAACCCAGCATGACTGGCCCCTGTGTTTCCGTGAACGCCGGTTCAAAACGAGAGCCATCCATACTTGCTTCGAGTCTGATGGAGTCCAGGAATGAAGACTATCAATCTGTCACACCTGTTCCTGTCACGGCTGGAACTCGATCCAAGATCGCGCCGGGTTATGAAGGAGCTGGCCGATCCGTACGAGATGCATCGAACCCTGATGCATGCCTTTCCAGATCTTGATGAATCATCTGAACCGTCCGCGAGAGAAAAATTCGGAGTGCTCTTCCGGCCTGAGATGGATATAGCGGCAAACAGGATCAGAGTCTATGTACAATCACTGGAGGAACCTGATTGGTTGAGGCTAGAGGGGATCGAGCAGTATATGCTGCGTGTCGCGGGACGGTCCGCGCACGAGTGCAAGGACATCATGCCTGCCTGCCGGTTAATCAGATCCGGCCAGGTCCTCGCCTTTCGTGTACGGGCCAATCCCACGAGGCGTGTTGCAAGGATGGATGATCCCATGAAGGGCAAACGCGTCGAGTTGAACAGGGAAGATGCGCAAATCGCCTGGTTCGAACGCAAGGGGATGGTACTTGGATTCGAGGTGCCGGTAACTGAAAAAATTGGTGGTGAAGGCATCACGTGGAGGGTGCCGTCAATCAGGGTCATGGCGGAAGGAAAGCAACAAGGGCGCAAGCAGGAATCCGGTCGCCGTCATACGATGACACATCTGGCGGTCGTATTCGAAGGACTGATTCGGATCACCAATGCGGATGTGTTTCTGCAGACGCTGGCGCGCGGTGTAGGTCCAGGAAAGGCGTTCGGTTGTGGGTTGCTTTCGGTGGCGCCTGCGGGAATGTTTGGGTGATGGCATGAGAGTGAATGATCTGCATGTGCTGCCCAAGTTCAGCGATGGTTGGAGTTACCTCTACGTGGAGCATTGCCGGGTGGATCAGGAAGCCAAGGCCATTGCGATCCATGATGAAATGGGCAGGGTGCCGGTACCCTGCGCAAACCTTGAATTGCTCATGCTGGGGCCTGGCGTTTCAATCACTCATGCCGCAGTGTCTGTCCTGGCGGATCATGGCTGCCTGGTACTGTGGAGCGGGGAAGAAGGTGTGCGGTTGTACGCCATGGGTATGGGTGAAACGCGCAGCGCCGCCAACTTCCTGCATCAGGCCAGGATGTGGGCTGATGAGGCGCGGCGGTTGCAGGTGGTGCGGCGTCTGTATCAATTGCGCTTCAAAGAAGCATTGGCACCGAACTTGACCCTCCAGCAGATTCGCGGCATGGAAGGCGTTCGGGTGCGGGAGGCGTATGCAAGTGCGTCACGTGACACCGGCGTGCCCTGGAGCGGGAGGAGTTATTCGCGGG
>JAFGDC010000265.1 GCA_016932295.1 candidate division CSSED10-310 bacterium | reverse complement strand
GCAAGGCTATGACGAGGGCGCGGGCTACGCCCTCTCGATGCTCGGTGAACTTGAGATGCACCAGGGACGGTATGACCAGGCGACGGCGTATTTCACCACCGCCGCAGACCTGCGGCGCCGGCTCGGGGACATCGACGGCCAGGCATTCTGTTACGGGCGGATGGCACGCATACTGCAGCTCCAGGGGAACCTGCGTGACGCCGAAACCCGGCTGCGACAGGAAAAAGAACTGCTGGGCGCGACACCGGATCGGGCCAGGAGCCGGGCATATTGCCACCTCTCTCTGGCCGACCTGTACAGCCGGCTTGACGAACCCCTGGAAGTCGAAGCCAATCTCACCGCGGCAGTTCGGGAATTCGAGACGGCCGCTGACCGGCGCGGTCTGGCGAGAACCTGGCGTGAACTCGCCGATCACTATCGTGAACAGGATGACATGACCAGGGCGAGGGCCGCCTACAAAGAGGCCGCAGATCACGCCGAGCCAGGCGACCGGGTCGAATCGGCGCACCTGGACGTACTGCATGGCAAGCTCCTGAAGGCGTCCGGCCTGTTTCAGGCCGCCATCGCCGCCATGGAGCACGCCCGCGCTTCCTTCACCACCGCCCGCCACCATGCCGATGCATTGTGGACCGGTTATGAACTGGGCAAACTCCACTATCAGCTCGATGAAATCGATGCCGCCTGGCATGAGCTTCATCCGGTATTCCTGAAATTTCAGCACGACGGTGACAGTGATCGAGCCGCGGAAGCGGCCGTGTGGCTCGCCAAGGTAGAAAGCCGCCGGGGTGATTTCGACCGCGCGCTCAGTCACTTCGAACTGGCCAGGGAACATTTCGCCGGGATCAGGGCGTGGCGGTCCGAAGCGGAAGTGATCACCGGGCTCGGCATGACAAGGAAACGAATGGGCATGCTCGAGTCGGCGCTGACGCTGTTCGCCGAAGCCGAGGCGCTGTTCACGAGCCACCACGATTGGCGCGGCATGGGATTCGCCGTGAACAACCAGGGTGTGACACTCAACCTGATGGGCCGCGGCAGGGAGGCGGAGCAGCTCTTCCGCAGAGCCCTGACGTTGTTCACCAGCCGCGGCGAGGAACTCGGCCGCCGCTATACCCTACGAGGTTTGGGCAATGCCCTCCTCCAGCAGGACCGCCCGGCCGCCGCCATCGCCGCCTTCACGGATGCACTGGCTATCCGTCCGTCGAGCCGGATCTCCTCCGGTGATGCCTACCTCTGGGAAGCGCTGGGGCGCGCCCATGCGGCAACCGGCAATCCACCGCGCGCCGCGCGCTGTTTCCGCCGCGCCCTCCAGCTTGCCCGGCAGACCGGCGACGAACAAGGCCTGCTCGGCGCTCACATGGGCCTGGCCAGACTCTGGCGTCGCCAGGATCCCGATGCCGCGATCCTTCACCTGCGCGCAGCCCTCGCGGTTCTCGGCGACAGAACGCAGCGCCTCGTGGATGAAACTTCCCAGATCTTCACCGGCCGGCAACAAATCGAGGCCGGCCGGCTGCTCATGTCCCTGCTGCTGGCGCGCGGCGATTTCGACGGCGCCCTCGACGCCTGGAACGACAACCACGCACGTGCCTTCCTCGACCAGCTCGAGCAGGCCGCCATGAATCCCCGGCGGCGCGCTGAACCGGCGCTCATCACCAGGGAAATTGAGCTGACCAGGTACATCTCCGGTCTCCACGAGATACTGAGACAATCCCCTGACCAACTCCCCGACTTGATCGCCACCATCACCGCCGCAACTCCCGGCATCCCCGCTGCGCTTCTGTCGCCGGAACGCGCACCGGACCTGATCGAATACCTGGAGGGAGAACTCCTTGACCTGCGGCGGCGAATGAAAGCGGCGGACCCGGCGTTCAGCGCACTCGCCGAAAATCAACCGATTGACTGGCAGGCTTTCACCAGTACCGTGCTGCAACCGGGCGAAGCACTGCTCGGCTTCAGCCTGGGTGATCCAGTGTCCACGCTGTTCATCATCACCAAGACGCACCGGTCCGCACTGAACCTGGACGGGGCCGAAACGATCGCACCCCTGGTTGACAGCTTCGTCGAGACGTTACTCAGACCATGGCGCGATCCCGCCGCGCGCCTCGATCCCCGTGCCGACTTCATGGCCTCGGCAGACTCCGGCCGAGCGCTCTTCGACCGGCTCATTGCGCCAGCCGTACCTTTGCTGTCAGGCATCGACACCCTGATAATCGTCCCCGACGGCTGCCTGCATCATCTCAGTTTCGCCGCGCTGCCATCCACCGCCTCTCCCTTGCACTTCCTGGTGGAGGATTACGCCATCAGGTATATCCCGTCACCGTCAGCGCTCTCCTACCTGCGCCGGCAAACCGATGACCGCAACGGCACCGGCGCCTTACTGGCCGTTGGCGCCATTCAAAATCTACCAGCCGGCCCATCGGCCATGTCCGTGCTTACCGTGGCGGCCGCTGAACTGGCCGCGGTGATCGCCGGTCACGGCCCTGAACCGGTCACCGTGCTCTCCGGTCCCGATGCGTCCGAGCATGCCATCAAAACCATGGATCTCACCGCCTTCGATATCATCTATGTAGGCACGCACGCCATCCTCGATGCGCGCTATCCGTTGAGTTCCGCCATCATGCTGGCCGGCGGCGGCGACGATGACGGCCGCCTGCAGGCCCGGGAGATCGTCGACCTGAATCTCACCGCGCGGGTGGTGGTGCTCTCGGCCTGCAACACTGCAGGCGGAGTGAATGTTGCCGGTGAAGGACTCATGAGCCTCGCCAGGACCTTCTTCTATGCCGGCGCGCGCGGCATCGTGGGCAGCCTGGCGCCGGTGCCCGAACACGCCACCGGGGAACTCATGGATCATTTGTTCGACGAACTGCCCGGCGACGATCCCGCCCATGCGCTTGCCGATGCCCAGCGGTGCCTGCTGCGGTCCCCGGACAGCCACCTGAGTCATCCCATCGGTTGGGCGCTTTTAATATACGCCGGCGGTTGAGCCGGCCACTCGACACTGTAATCGATAACCCCGGCAGAACCCGCTTTTCAACCAGTACCGTTGACATGGTTTTCTCCTTGGTGTTACGATTTTTTCATGAAATTTAAGGGGTTGTACCGACATCAAGGGATCCTGCTGGCGATCCTGTGCGTCCTGTGCAATCTCTGTTTCGTGCTCGTCAGCCCCCGGTTCGATTATTTCGACGAGGGGTCCGCGCTCTATGCCGCCCGCCAGATCGCCGCCGGCGACGTGCTGTACCGCGACCAGCTCTACTACAAGATGCCGCTGTCCTATTACCTGCTGGGCATGGTGTTCAAGGTCACCGGCAGTTCACTCCTGGTCAGCAGACTGGTCGCGGCCTTACTGGGCGCACTGATCGTCGTCCTCTTCCACCGCCTGGCTGGCGCCGTCGCCGGCCCCCGCATCGCCTGGTGGGCGGCCCTCGCCTTCTACCCATGGACCATCCCCATGCGCAACATCTATCATAACGGCTGGATCGCCCAATTCGGCATGCTGCTCGTCCTGGCCGCCGGCTTCGCCCTGGCCCGCCACCCGACCACCGGCCGCGCCCTCTGGATGGGCGCCATGCTGGGCACCACCCTGCTCGCCAAACAGACCTATACCACCTTCCTGGCCGCCGCCTGCCTGCTCTGGATTCTCCTGCCCCGGCGCCAGGGCGGCCCGGCTGAACATGACCGCGGCCGCCTGTTCATGGGCATGGCCGGCGGCGCCGGCCTGGTTATCGGAGTGGCCCTGCTCTATTTCATGGTTAACGGAGCATTGCGGGACTTCCTTTACTACACGACGATCTATCCTCTCACGGCGCCCGGCTTCGCCGCAGGCATCCATCTCCCCTTCCCGTTCTCCGAGGAACTCATCGAGCTTGCCGGCTTCATCACCGGACCGCTCGTGTTCGCGATCACCGCCCTGGTGCTGGTCCACCGGCAGGCCGAAACACGCATGACCCTGGTGGTGCTGGCGGGCATCGCCATCTACGCATCGATCTTTCCCCGGCCGGATTTCAAGCACCTGGTCTACACGCTCCACTGCGGCTTCCTCTGCGCCGCATGGCTCCTTCGCCGCGCTCTCGAGTTCCTGGCGGCGCGGCCCAACGGCCTCGCCCGGCGAAGCGGCGGGGCCATCCTGGTGCTGCTGTTCGCCATGCCCTCAGCCAGCGCCGCCGTCCGCCTGATCCAGCACTATCGGGAACCGGTGACCGCCTTGGGGCTCCCCTCCCAACGGGCGGTGCTCGTGGGGTGGTACGACGCGCAGGTGATCCGCCGCACGGTCCGCGAGATCCAGCGCAGGACCACGCCGGCCGCGCCTGTCTACGTGGGACCATGGGCCCCCAACCTCTACATCCTCGGACAACGGCCGAATCCCACCCGAATCCGCATGTTCGCCTACGGCCATTTCAGCCAGGACCGTTTTCAGCGTGAGATCGTCAATGCCATCCAGGCCACCGGCACCGGCCTGGTGATCTGGGTCGATCATCCGGTAATCCACCAGCTCAGCGGACCCCGTCCGGAGAATTTCGCTCCGCAACTGCGGGAGCTGCTCGCCACTCGGTTCACTCGCGTGATGACCATCGGACCGTTTCAACTGTATGAACGACGGAGCGATCCGCCCTCCGGCGGTGCCACTGGAAAACCGCCGCGATCCACTATATCATGACGTGATTTCGGCCGCCGCGGCGGTCTGGCAAACCAAGGAACACTCGCTCCGGGAGGCGTGCGATGGTGCTCAAGCCATACTACGAAGAACCAGATGAAGATCAGGAAGAAGACCGCAACGAAGAGGACAAGGGCCGGTCGGATTCACTCACCGTCAAACTGCTCAAGACAAGGTCCGTGCTCATCTCTGACGTGATCACCAAGAAGCTGGCTGAACGAGTCTCCCAGCAACTGCTGCTGCTGGATGCCGAATCCGCCGATCCCATCAAGGTGTTCATCAACTCACCGGGCGGCGACGCCGATGCCGGGTTCGCAATCTTCGATATGCTCCGCTTTGTCCGGTCACCTATCAAGACAGTGGCGGTGGGATTGACCGCCAGCGCCGGCAGCATCATCCTCCTCGCCGCGCCGAAGGGTTCCCGGTACGCACTGCCCAATGCCCGTATCCTTATCCACCAGCCTTCCAGCGCCTTCCAGGGCGATGCCACCGATGTCGATATCCAGGCCAGGGAAATCTTGCGCCTCAAAGAACGGGGCAACCGTCTCATGGCGGAGGAAACCGGCCAATCCTATGAGCAGGTGGCGATGGACACCGAACGCGACAAGTGGATGTATGCGGATGAAGCCAAGGAGTACGGCCTCGTGGACCATATCATCACCCGCGGCGAGGAGCTGGAATAGACCATCCCCGGACGCCTAGTGCCGCACCTCCAGCCATGGCCAGGATGCCCCGGTATGCTCCCAGACATCGAAGGGCACCAGTTCGATGAGATAGGATGCCTCCTCGTTGCTGGCCCAGGCATACTCCGAGTAATACAACGCGTAGCGCCCTTCCGGGATATCCACGAGTTCCAGTTCGACACCGGTCGGCAAGCCGTCGTAGAACAACTCCAGACGATCGATGGCGTTGACGTTGACGGGATCCTGCACCACCGCCGCTATGCCCAGGTTGGACGTATAGGGCAGGTACGCGTCACCGAAACCGGCGAACAGCACCATCGGTCTCAACAGCGAAAACGGGAACGACACCCACACCGGCGGATCTTCCGTGTTGCCGGCCCAATCCCGGCTCCTGGCCATGACCACGGCATCCACATCATCGCCGGGGAACCAGCGGTGATTCCAATCCTCCTGCCCCTGGGCAGTCGACCAGTCGTATCCGCCGTTAGTGCTTACCTCCACCAGTTGGATGCCTGAGCCCGGATCCATGGCGCACCCCATGATGTCGACATATTTACCGGCGACCGCCTGGCCATCCTCGGGTGAAACGATAACCGTAACGGGTGGGGTGGCGTCGTGCGCCGCCTCCGTCAACCGGAAGATCTGGAAGCTGTACACATCGGCCACCAGCAGCAGATCGCCGTCCACCGCGATGCCTTCCGCGTAACCTGAAGTGTCGACGCGGCCGGCGAGGCGCGGATTGATGGGATCGGAAGCATCCAACACACTGATGCCCTCACTCTGATTGGAGAGGAACACCCGATCGCCGTCCACCAGGATGCGGGGGAAGTCGCCGTTGAGCGCCACTGTCTTGACGAGGATGGGCTGCGCCGGCTCACTGATGTCGTAGATGTCGATATCGCCCTGGCTGCCGGGAGCATACAGGTAGGACCCCACGAAACCGAGCGTCAGGTAGGTCTTGGAATGATCGTCGGGAACCTGGGCCATAAGGCTGAGGGTGACTGGATCGGCGCAGTCGAAGACCAGCAGGCCGCCGCTGGAGCCGGCCACGTAAAGCACGGTACCTCGTTTATACAGCCGGTAGGGACTGGCGGCATGGTTGGTGAAAAAGGCATCCAGTCGACCCGGGTCCGCCGGATCCGAAATATCCAGGGTCTGGACCGAGTAGGAATCGGCCAGGAATACCGTGTCGCCGCTGGCCTCGCCCCAGAGCGGATTACCGGTGGTTCGGAACTGGCCGAGCCGGGTGGGATTGAGCGGATCAGCACCGATATCGAGAATTTCCAGGGCGCGCTGGTCGCCCACCAGGAGACGATCGCCGGCGAGGACGATGTTACTGGTGCTGCCGGGAGTGTTGAACCCCCCAACTTCCACCGGATTGCCAGGATCGCTGTAATCGATTGTCCGGACGCCGTTGCCGCCGTCCGCCAGGTAGGCTGTTCCGGGCTGGGCGCCGAGGGTCACCGAAGCCCGCTGGCCGCTCCCGAAGGGATTGAGCAGGCCGACAAAGCGCG
>JAFGDC010000264.1 GCA_016932295.1 candidate division CSSED10-310 bacterium | reverse complement strand
TCCCAATCTTCCAGTGCATCGCGGATCATTTTTAGCCGATAGGATGGTACCGGTCCATCGATGACGACTGCCGGCGGAGAGCCGGCAGGCGCAAGGCGGCCGTCATGCGCACCGGGATAGATCAGGATGCCAGCCCCGCCCCGGCTTTCTGCCGGCGCCCATGGCTGCGGTTCGTTCCAATCGTTCAACGAGCGGTGGAAGATGCCCTCGGCGCCCGCCAGCCAAGCCAGCCAGCCCACCAGCCTGGCGCGGCCGCCGTTGCCGTCGGCGATGGTGAAATCGATTCCAGAGGGATCGCTTTCACCGTGGATCCAGAGCCGTGGCGATATGGCGGTCCCAGTGCCCAGGAGATGCTCGACCGCCCGTCCGGCACCAGTGCACCAGCCGCCCGCCGGGATAGTTTCGTCCGTCTCGGGCGCCTGTATCAGGATGACCTGTTGCCGCCAGATCGGTTCGACGGAACAGAGTTGATCCAGATAGGCGCGCAAACCCTCTCCTTCGGCGAAGATCAGTGCCCGGGACAGCCAAGTGTGCTCCCTGTAATGGGTGGTTATCTCTCGAATGGCAGTTTCGCGTGCGCCCGCCGGCAGTGCCGCGAGCGGATCGGCACCGCCGGGATTGAACGGCGTGAGCAGGGCGGTGGGCGTTATGAGCCGATCCCGTCCATCGAACCAGAATCCGGCCAGTTCATCGAACCGCCGCCAGTCCACGGGGACGAGGCGCTCTCCCGTGGCGGAGAATAGCAGCCGCGAGGGAAGCGCTCCGGGCGTCACCCGGTGTTCTTCGAGGCATCGCACGTATTTGTTGATCATGCGGCGACGTTCCGGTCCCGGGCGGTCCGTGCCCGCATGGTAGCCATCCAGGCCTGGGGCGAAACCGAACCAGCCGGCCATGGATGGTTGGTTCGGAAGCATTCGGTCCCAAATATGCAGGGTGATCATGACGTCTTCAGGCATGGGGTTTCCGGGATAGATGATGCTGATTCGACCGCGGTAGTCCCCCGGTGGAGTGGTTCGCGGCACAGCAATATCGACGAACACGACGCGATTCTCGTTCATGGGGATGACCAGGGGGAGCCAGGATGTACCGTCAATTCCATCACGGCGGAGCGGAATCAACGGATCCACCACATAGTCGGAATCACTGTCCGCGCCGCCAGAGGGCGGCACGAAAAAGCCGAGGTACAACGTGATGTCGTCTGCCGCCACGCCGATTTCACCCGTGACGGTGTTCTTCAATCCCCAGGTCACCATGTTCTGGATCGTCCATCGAGGTGTGGCGCCATGCAGTACCACCTGGAACGATTCCACCTCGCCTCTCGCTGCCCATAACTCCATGGCTTCCATCGGGCGCTGCGGCGAGTTCGGTCCGACTGCCTCTATTGCAGGCGCCACCCAAACCTGGTTGGCCATGACCACGGGTGGCAGGCCGCAGTACGCTAAAATCGAGACCATCGCGCTTGTGGTAACGAGTCGTTTCATGATGCATCCTCACTGATATCGGGTAACGGAGCGGATCGCCCGGGCGTCGAACCAACGTCCTCCTGAGCGGTGGACTGTACCGCGGCCATCTCTAAATCGTAAACCCAGACTCCGGGAAACTCGATGAACGGCGGCGGGGCTGCCGCAGCCAGATGCGATTGCATCCAGGCCGCTTCGGCACTGAGCGTGCGCGTTGGAATCAAGAAGAGCGTGTAAAACAGAACTGATCTTTCCATCGGGGGCATTGCCTGGACGTAGGGCATGGTGAAAAAGTGCTCCATTGTGCCCATGAAGAAACGATCGAAATGGACCACCAGGTAGTCGATACCGGCGTCGCGCAATACCGTTGCCCGGTCAGGGAAACTGTGTATCGCCTGAACCATTTCTTCGTATCCTGCGGGAGCCGTTCTGGAGTACCCGTTGGCAACGGCGTGTCCGTGCAGCACGGCGCGAAGCATGTAATCGGCGTTCAGCCACCATGCATCGGTCAGGTAGAAATCCGGTGCATACGCCAGTGTCGCATCCGGCGGCAGGCTGCGAACCCAGTCGTCCTCGGGCCATTCAGTCACGATTGCCGGAGGGATGACGATGTGGTGATGAAATTCAAGGGGGAGAAGTACCGCCAGGATAGTGAGCGTGGCTCGTCGCCACCGCGATCGCTGCCCCAGGCGGTGGATCGAGGCGGCGGCGCTCAGTGCGATGCCGAGGGTGAGCAGGACTGAAAATCGCGCCGGTACGCGGAATCCAGAAATTCCCGGCACACACTGGAGAATCTTGTAGGGTAATGGAATCGCTACAGCCCCGAGGTCCACGACCGGTCCCAGTGAAAGCACGAGTCCCACCGCGCCGGCCAGGAGGTAAGGGATGATATTTCGATAGGGCTCCCTGCGCCGATTGCGCAGCGTGATCATGACGCCGGCCGCGCCGAGCAGCAAGGGCAGAAAGCCGATGAACAGGGAGGTTTCAGACCATGGTGGACCTGGTGAGTGGAGTGAGCGGTAGCAGTCGAAGCCATAGGGCGGGGTAAGGTACTCTTTGAACGTCATGGATGTTGCCCGCACCACATCGTGCGTGGCCGTCGTCGGCATTGCTATATAGGGCAGCGCAAATGGTGTGACAACGGCGCCGGCGGCGGCCATGGCCGCGAACATGCGCCGCCGGGTCGCCGCTGGTTGTGTTCCGGCCCGGCAGATGGCCACGCAACCCCATGCCATGCCGAACAGCACCGCATTATACCAACTGGTGAGAGCGTTCAATACGAAACATCCGGTCGCCGCGAACAGCGCCCGGCGCCGGTCCTGCCGCAGATACACCGCGAGGAGCCAGAGACCGGCGATCAGCCACTGTATATGCAAGAGCTGCAGACGCCAGCCGGCATGCACCAGCCGGTAGCTGTTGAAGGTCATGATGAGTGCTGCGGCGACAGCGGCGGAGCGGTTGAAACCGAGCGCCAGCGTCAGGCGGTACATGGTCCAGGCCAGCAGGGGGAAGGTCATCAACAGGCAGACATTGTAGGCGGTCATGGGATTGCCCGAGAGCAGTTTGACCGGCATGTAGAGCAGAACGATGGAAAACATGTGTTCACTCAATGCGATGGTATGCTTCGCAGGATGGAAGGCGTTGCCGTCGAAAAGCGACATGGGATTGTCCGGCAGGGCTCCGGCCTGCCAGTCGAGCGCCCACAGGTTCAGTCGGGGATCGCCCACCGGCACGGCGTCGCCTGGAGACACCTTGAAACCGAGGGGTGCGATCAGCAGATACAGGTAGATCCCCGAGATCACAAGGACGGCGGCATCGCCGCCGGCCAGATGCAACAAGCGCTTCATCGTGATCGTTCCCTCTACCTGTTCACCTTGCCGGTGTTTCGCCGGTCTTATATGAGTTGCGACCGGCGCCGATCCTGCGGCCGGAGATCAGCCTAATAAATTCCGCACCGTCTCGATCAGGCGATCGCGTGGTACGGTCAATTGCTCCTGTCGGTCGGGAGCGGCCGTCATGCGCTTCACCGTCACCGTGCCGGCATCCAGTTCATCGGGACCCGCCAGGACGACCAGTGGGATCCGCTTGTCGTTGGCGTAACCGAGCTGTTTGCGATAGCCTTTTTTTGTGGGTCCGATATAGGTTTCGACATTCACGGCTGCTCCCCGCAGCAGCCTGGCGATCTCCAGGGAAGCGCTCCTGGCGGCCTCATCGAAAACCGTTACCAGGACATCGGTGGCGGTGGGGATGGGGGGCAGCATGTCGAATTCGCGCATGACATCGAAGATCCGCTCGATGCCCAGCGATGAGCCGGTGGCCGGGATCTCTCTGCCCAGAAAGTTGCCCACCAATCCATCGTAGCGCCCGCCG